>JAIUNH010000080.1 GCA_020161965.1 Pseudomonadota bacterium | reverse complement strand
GCCAGCCCGACCTTCTGTCGGGCGCGCATCGCACGCTCGGCCAAGTCAATCAGCTCCTGCGCTGGGGCAAAGAAATGAGCCTTTCCTGAAAGGAAACACCATGACCACCCATGTGCAGATCGGCGCGGAAAGTCCGCGCAAAGACTACATCGCCTCGGGCGCGCAGACCGTGTTCGGCTTCGACTTCGCGGTGTTCGAACCCGAAGACGTTGAGGTGCGGGTCGACGGCGCCGTCGCGGCCGCCGGCTTCACGACCAACGTCAACGCCGACGGGCGCGGCAATGTCGTGTTCGCCTCGGCACCGGCTTCGGATTCGCGCGTCACGTTGCTGCGGCGCCTCACCATCCGCCGCCAATCCGATTTCCAGGAAGGCGGCGAACTGCGCGCCAAAACGCTGAACGACGAGCTCGATTTTCAGACCGCATCGATCCAGCAAGTCGGCTATGAGATCGGCCGCGCTTTGCGCCAGGACGATTCCGATCCCGCGGGCATCGATATGCGCCTGCCGCCCAAAGCGACGCGCGCGGGCCAAGCGCTGGGCTTCGACGCGAACGGCAAACCCGTGGTGCTGGCCACGCCCGAAACCGCGCTCGAATTGCCGCTTGCTTTGGCGGATGGTGGTACGGGCGGCGTCGATGCCACCGCCGCGCGCGCCAATCTGGGGCTGGCTAATGCTGCCCTGCTCGACGCGGTGCAAGCCTTCACGCGCGCGCAACGTTACGCGCCGGCGACCTTGACCGATGCGGCGACGATTGCCTGGGATCTCGATACGGCGCCGATGGCGCGCGTGACGCTCGCCGGCAACCGCACGATGGCCGCACCCACGCATCAACGCGACGGCGGCATGTACGCCTTGACGGCAATTCAAGACGGCACCGGCGGGCGCAGCCTCGCCTGGAACGCCGCCTACGAGTTCGGCGCGGACGGTGTGCCGTCGCTGCCGTCGGGCGTCGGCAAAGTCGCGATCTTCGTCTTTTTGTCAGATGGCACGGCGTTGCGCTGCGTCGGAAGGTGGAGCAACTGACATGATCCCGATCCTCGCCTTCGGTGCGGGCAGCGCCTATTCGATCGCGCGGTCTTTGCGCACGCGCGGGACCACCAATGCTGGGCTCTACCGTGCCGTCGCGACGACGACAAACCGGCGGACCTATACGCTGTCGCGCTGGTTTAAACTCGGCGCGCTCGATCAGGGCTTCATGCTTTGGCAGGGCTATACGAACGCGTCGAACTGGACGAGCTTCATCGTTCATGCGTCCAGCCGCCAATTTTCCTTCGCGCAAGCCGACGGCGGCGTGGGCAATTGGTCGGTGATCTCCACCGCCGCCTTCCGCGACCCCGGCGCCTGGTATCACGTCGTTATCCAGATCGATACGACCGACGCGACCGCGACCAATCGTGTGCGTTGTTGGGTAAACGGCGTTTGGGTTCCGCTATCGGTGTCGGGTGCGGGATTCCCGTCCTTGAACAAGGACACGCATATCAATGTGAGCGGTGCGCAGCAGGGCTTCGGGTATGAGCCGACGAACTATCTGCTGCCGACCGATGGGCATCACGCCGATATCCACTTCATCGACGGGGCGCTTGTCGCGCCGGCCGCGTTCGGCAAGACCGATCCGGCGACCGGCGCTTGGATCCCCATCCGCTATGACGGCGGATATGGCGGCGCCAACGGCGCGTTCCACGATTTCCGCGACGCGACGAGTGCCGCGACGCTCGGTCACGATCACTCCGGCAAAGGCAGTCATCTGACGCCGTCGGGCATCAGCGTGACGACCGGCGTGACCTACGATCCGTCGGCCGATACGCCGACCGCCAATTGGGCGACGCTCAATCCGCTGCGCCGCTCGCAGAATATCGTCGCCGCGATTTCCGCCGCGAACACGCGCGCGAAATCGCCGAACGGCAGCTACTACGCGCGTGCCGTCGCGACCCAAGGATTCGAGGACGACGGCGTCGGGCGCTATTGCGAATTCACGCTGACGACCGCGCATCTGGGCGTCGAGGCGTTCGGCGTCACGACCGCGACCGCTTACGTCAACGATGCGAACGTCGCGGGGACCGATGCGGGCGAATGGGCCGCGCAAGGCAACGGCGCGACGACGAACATCCGCAACAACAACGTCAACGCCTTCGCCGGCTTGACCTTGTGGACCGGCGGCGTCGCGATGATCGCCTATCGCGCCGGAAAATTGTGGCTGGGGCTGAACGGCGTCTGGTTCAACGCCGGCGATCCGGCGGCGAATACCGGTGCGGTCTATAGCGGCCTCGCCGGGCCGCTATTCCCGTTCTGCGCGATCGGCTCGACGACGCCCGTCATCGACGCGAATTTCGGACAGCGCGATTTCGTCCACGCGCCGCCGGCGGGATTCCTCCGGCTTAACGCGCGCAGCTCGCGCGATCCGGCGATCAAGAATCCGGCCGCCCATGTCAAAGTCGTGACGGATACCGGTGCGGGGATCGGCGCCGCGTCGCTCGGATCGTTCTCCAATCTGCTCGTCGCGATCAAGGACCGCGCCAACGCGAATAATTGGCAGGTCATGGACAGCGTGCGCGGGGCGAACGGATTGAACGTGCTGCAGTTCAACACGACGGCGGCCAACGGCAGCTACTCGACGCCCGCCGGAAACTCCGTGGGCTATGCGTTCAACGCGGGAACGGCGCCCGCGAGCAACACGCAAGGCACGCTTCCCTCGACCGTCTGCGCCAATCCGATCGCGGGTTTCAGCGTCGTCGGCTGGACGGGGACGGGCACGACGGGCCAGACCGTCGGGCACGGTTTAGGGGCGGTCCCCAAGATGATCATCGTCAAGAAAGTCAACGCGATCCAGTTCTGGTACGTCGCGCATGTCGGGATCGCCGGAACCAATTTCGGCTACCACCTGTTCCTCAACTCGCCGGGCGCGATATCGGGCATGAACGACCCGTATTATATCGGCGGACCGACTTCGGCGACGTTCTCCCTCGAGCCAGGTAACGCCAACGACGGCGGCAATCAATCGGGCGTGCAATACGTCGCCTATTGCTGGACCGAGATTCCCGGTTTCTCGCGTATCGGTTCGTATGTCGGCAACGGCGCCGCCGACGGGCCGTTCGTGTGGTGCGGTTTCCGGCCGCGCCTCGTGATGCTGAAAGCGGTGACCGTCGGCACGAACTGGGTCGTCTACGACGCCGCGCGCAACGCGTCCAACGGCGTCGACCGCACGCTCTACCCGAATCTGACCGCCGTCGAGGATACGGCCGCCGGCGATATCGACATCTTGGCCAACGGATTCAAGCTGCGCGAAGGCGGCGGCGTTTCCACCAACAACAGCGGGGAAACCTACCTCTTCCTGGCGCTCGCCGAGACCCCCTTCAAATACGCCACCGCCCGATAAGGAGAACCGACATGCGTTTCCAATTCCCCGACGGCACGATCGTTTCGCTCGACCGCGAATTCGCCCATGACGGCGTCAACTATCCCGCCGATTGGCTGCGCCGCGCGTCGCCCGAGGATCAGGCCGCGTTGGGCCTGACGGAACTACCGCCGCCGCCGGCATTCGATGAACGCCGGTATTTCGCCCCCGGCGAAGCGCGCCCACTTGCCGCCATCAAGGCCGCGCGCGTGGCCGAACTCGCGTCGATCCGATTCGGCCAAGAAACCGCCGGCGTCGCGGGCTTGCGCAGCGATCGCGAAAGCCAGGCGTTGCTGACCGGGGCGGCGCTGGCCGCCACGCTCGATCCCGAATACACGGTTGATTGGAAAGGCGAGGGCGGCTGGACGACCCTCGACGCCGTGCAATTGCTGGCGGCGGCGCAAACCGTGCGCGGGCATGTGCAGGCGTGCTTCTCCAACGAGCGCGTTCTCGCCGCCACGATCGATGCGGCCGAGGACGCCGACGCGGTGTTCGCCATCGATTTGGGCCAAGGCTGGCCTTCGTCGAACTGACGCGCCCTCCATGGCCGAACCCAAAACGCGGCGCAAGGCGACCGCGAAGGCGAAACCGCGTCCGCGCGCCAAGAAGGCGGTGCCGGCGATCGTCGCGCGCCCCGCGGCGCCCGGCTTCGTCGCCTTCGTCGATACGTGGAACGCGTCGCAAAATCAATCGACGCCGTCGCTGCACGGCCGCATCGCCGCGTGGCTGGAAGGCAGCCGCGTGGAAAAGCGTGATCGGCTGGTGCTGCTCGCCTTCCGCTCCAGCGGCAAATCGACCTTGGTCGGCTTGTTCTGCGCCTGGCTGTTCGCCTGCGATCCCGATCTGCGCGTGCTCGTTCTCGCGGCGACGCATGCGCTGGCGCGCAAGATGGTGCGCAACGTCAAACGCATCGTCGAGCGGCATCCGTCTTGTGCGGGCCTCAAGCCCGTCAAGACCGAACAATGGGCAGCCGATCAATTCATCGTCGCGCGACAGGCGGAACTGCGCGACCCGTCGATGGTCGCCAAGGGCATGCTCGGCAACGTGACCGGCAGCCGCGCCGATATCGTCATTTGCGACGACGTCGAAGTGCCAAATAATTGCGACACGGCGGCCAAGCGCGAGGATTTGCGCGAACGCCTGCACGAGATCGAATACGTGATCGTGCCCGGCGGCTTGCAGCTCTATATCGGCACGCCGCATGCGCATGAATCGATCTATGCCGAGGAAACCGGCGACGACGGCGAAATGCCCGTTTTCCTCGAAGGCTTCGCGCGATTGCGCATTCCGCTGCTCGACGCGCAAGGCGTCAGCGCTTGGCCCGAGCGGTTCGACACGGCGCGCATCGCCGCGATCCGCAAGCGCACGGGGCCGCGCAAATTCCAAGCGCAGATGATGCTGGAGCCGCTGCCGGAAAACGGCGGGCGTCTCGATCTCGACCGTATGGTCCCGTACGAGGCCGCGTTGGTTTACTCCGAAGCCAATCGCATCCCGACGCTAACGCTCGACGGCAAGCGTTTGGTCTCGGCGAGCTGCTGGTGGGATCCGTCTTTCGGAAAACCCACGGGCGATCGGTCGGTCGTCGCGGTCGTGTTCGTCGACGAAACCGGCGGGTATTGGCTGCACGAAATCACCTATCTCGCCCCGCCCAAGGCCGGCGCGAAGGACACCGACGAGGCTGCACACTATTGCCGGCAAGTTGCCGAATTCGCACGGCGCAATCACGTGCAGCGTTTGCATGTCGAGCAAAACGGGATCGGCGCGTTTCTGCCGGGCCTGTTGCGCAAGGCGATGGCGGAGGCGGAGATCGCTTGCGCCGTCACGCCCGTGCATACGCGCCGGTCCAAAGACGCGCGCATTCTCGACGCGTTCGATGCGCGCCTCGCCGCGCGGGCGTTGCGGGCACATCGTTCCGTTTGGGCCTCGCCCTTCGCGGTCGAGATGCGCGAATGGCGCCCGGGCGGCGGCGGGCGCGACGACGGGCTCGATGCCGTCGCGGGCTGCTTGCTGTCCGAGCCCGTGCGCTTCGGCCCGCCCGAAGCCACACCCAAGCGCAAGGATTGGCGCCCGGGATCGGCCGGTCACGCCGCCAAAACCGAATTCGAACCATAGAGAAGGAGCGCGCGATGCCCGCGATCGATCTTCCGCCCGACATGTTGTTGGGGGCCGCGACCAACACCTCGGCCTTGGGTGCGATGGTGTGGCTCGTCTGGCGCCATCGGCGCGACGCCGAGCAGGCGATCGATGCTGCGCGCCGCGTGGCGACGGAAGAAGCGCGCGAATTGCGCGAAGCGCTCGCCGATTTCAAATTGCAGGTCGCGCGCGGCTACGCGTCGATCGGTTATCTGAAGGATGTCGAGAACCGCCTGACGCGCCATTTGCTGCGCATCGAGGCGAAGCTCGACGGAGAGCGGCCATGATCCCCGCCTTGTTGTTGCAAGCGGGCGTGCCGTTGCTGGCGCGCTGGCTCGGCCAGGCTTTGGGCGGGATCGAGCATCCGGCCGCGAAGGCGGCGTCCAAATCCTTGGGCGAGGTGGGCGAGGCGATCGCTGCCGAACGCATCGATCCCGAACAGCTCGCGGCCGCACAGCGCCATCTCGAAGAAATGACGAAGATCGACGGCGAGAATTATCGCGCCACCTTGGCCGAAGTGAACGCGACCGCGCGTATCGAAGCGCAAAGCGACGATCCTTACGTGCGCCGCATGCGCCCGACTTTCGGTTACGTCATGGCGATCACCTGGGCGGCACAGATGGCCGCCATCGCCTGGGCGATCGTCGCCACGCCCAAGGACGCGGCGCAGATCGTCGAAGCGCTGGGGGCGTTGTCGCTGATGTGGTCGGTCGGGCTCTCGGTGCTCGGCGTCTATGTCTACAAGCGCTCGGCCGACAAAGCGGTGTCGGCGGGCGTGACGCCGCCCGAAGCCGCGATCGCCACCATCGCCAAAATTCTTAAACGTTAAGGAAGTTGCCGTAGTGGCGCCGCAATCTCACCCTAGATTGCGGCGCCATGCGGGGGTTGTTGATCGTCATTCTGGGGATGGGCGTCACGGCGTGCGAGAGTGCGGCCGAGTTCGAGGATCGGACCCGGTTCCAGGCGCGCTTCTTGTGCGACGAGGTTCCGCAGCCCGGTCCGTCCGCCTGCATGCGTGGACCTTTGTCGCGTGTTCTGCTCGCCGATCCGCGCGGTTGCGTGCCGTTCGCCGCGTCGCGCGAAACGACGCCCGCACGGCGTGCTTCGGTTGAAACCCTCTGCCGCGACAATGTGCTCGATACAGAGGGCCGCGTGTTGGTGACCAAGGCGCGGCTCGCCGATCGGATCGACGCAGCGGAAAGCACGCGGCGCGTGTCGGGTGATCCCGCGCGCCAAGCGCAAGCCGCCGCCGATCTCGCGATCTTGCGCGAATTGATGGCTATCGCACCCGCCGAATAGCGATCTCGCGCAGGGCGCGGCGGCCTGCTAATTTCCCGCGCCATGACGACTCCGATCTATCACATGTGCCGCGCCGACGAATGGGCCGACGCCCAATCGACGGGTTCCTATGCCGGCTCCTCGCAGGATAAAGCCGACGGCTTCATCCATTTCTCGAACGCCGAACAGATCGTCGTGTCGGCGGCGAAGCATCGTGCGGGCCAGGATAACCTCGTGCTGATCGAAGTGCCGGATGCGGCACTGGGCGACGCCCTCAAATGGGAAGTGTCGCGCGGCGGCGCGCTGTTCCCGCATCTCTACGGCGCGCTCGACATCGCCAAGGTCGCGCGGCATGCGCCGTTGAAGCTCGGCCCCGACGGGCGTCACGTTTTTCCCTGGGGGCTGGCATGAGCGCTTTCTACAAACTGATCCGGCCGTTCCTGCATGCCTTCGATGCGGAGACGGCGCACGGGCTTTCGATCACGGCGCTGAAGCACGGGCTCGTGCCGCTGCCCGCCCCGGTCGACGAGTCGAGTTTGCGCGTCAAGCTCTGGGGCCTCGATTTTCCGCATCCGATCGGCCTCGCCGCCGGGCTCGATAAACATATCGAGGTGCCCGACGCGCTGCTCGCCCAAGGCTTCGGCTTCGTCGAAGTCGGCTCGGTCACGCCCAAGCCGCAAACCGGCAATCCGCGCCCGCGTTTGTTCCGCCTGACCGAGGACGAGGCGGTGATCAACCGCTTCGGTTTCAATTCCTGCGGGCTCGAGGCGGCGGCCGGGCGGTTGGCGGCGCGTGCACGTCGCGGCATCGTCGGCATCAATCTCGGCAAGAACAAGGAAACGCCGGATGCGGCCGACGATTACGTCAAGCTGATCGCCGGTTTGGGACCGCATGCCGATTACGTCGTGTGCAACGTGTCCTCGCCCAACACGCCGGGCCTGCGCGCACTGCAAAGCCGCGAACAGCTCGACGCGATCGTGGTGCGCGTACAGGAAGCGATGGCCGCGTTGCCGGTCGATCCCAAGCCGCCGCTGCTGTTCAAGATCGCGCCCGATTTGACGGATGCGGATCTAGAGGACGTGGTGCGCGTGTCGCTTGATCGTGGGCTTGCCGGCCTCGTCGTCGGCAACACCACCTTGTCGCGGCCGGAAAGCTTGCGTTCGCCCCACGCCAAGGAGACGGGCGGGTTGTCGGGCAAGCCGCTTTTCCCGCTGGCGACCGCGGTGCTGCAAAAGACCTATCGCCTGGCGGGCGGAAAAATTCCGCTGATCGGCGTGGGCGGCGTGTCGGACGCCCGCACCGCCTATGCGAAAATCCGGGCGGGGGCGAGCCTCGTGCAGCTTTATTCGGCGTTGGTTTATCAAGGCCCGGACCTTGCTGTGCGCATCGCACGCCAGCTGCCCGCCTTGCTGAAGGCGGATGGTTACGCCCATGTGTCGGAGGCCGTCGGCGCCGATTGCCGTTGACCGAATCGGCCCGGCTTGGGATACCGGAACGGTCCCATGAACAAGATGCCGCATATTCTCGCCGGTCTCGCCTATCTGCTGGGCGGGGGTGCCATTGCGCTGGGCGTAAGCCCGCTCTGGGGCCTTGCGGCTTTCGCGGCGGCCGTGGCCCTGCACGGCATTTGGTGGGGCCTCGTTCTCGCAGGCCATCTTGAAACCGTGCAAGCGCGGATCGGCGAATTGCGCCGCGACGTGAAATTCGCGCGCGAGGAAATCCAAGGCGTGCTCGAAGCCATCGAAAGCATGGCGGGCAAGAACGCCGAGATGGCGAACGTGGCGACCGAGCTGCGCTTCCTCAAAGGCCTGGTCGAGCAATTATCGGGGCGGCCGATCACGCTGCCCGGCGAAGCGCCGCATCCCAAGGCGCCGGCCAAGCCCAATCTGCCCGACGCGCAGGTGTTGGACATCGTGCGCGAGGCGCTACGCGAAGGCCGCGTCGATCTCTATCTCCAGCCGATCGTCGATCTGCCGCAGCGCCGCCGCCGTCACTACGAATGCTTCTCGCGCGTGCGCGGGCCCGACGGCACGATGATCGGCCCGGATTCCTATCTGGCGCTGGCCGAGGCGTATGGCCTCGTCGCCGCGATCGACAACATGCTGCTGTTCCGCGGCGTGCAGCTCGTGCGCCGCGTGCAAGGGCGCGGCGGTGCCGGGGCGGGCACGGGCGTGTTCGTCAATATCTCCCAGCACACGTTGGCGGATAAGCGCTTCTTCGACGAGTTCGTCGCCTTCATGGCGCAGAACCGCGATCTCGCCCCCAATCTCGTATTCGAGTTGGCCGAGGGGCAGGCACGCCGCCTGACCGAAGCGCAATGGGCGGCGTTGGCGCAATTGGCGGCGCACGGCTTCCGCTTCTCGATGGATCAGGTGGTCGAGCCCGCCACGCTCGATCCCGTGGCGCTCGCCCAGCATAGTTTCCGCTTCATCAAGGTCGAAGCGCGCAAGATGGTGGAATTCGCGTCCGCCGGCGGCGGGCTCGCCTTCACGCGATTGCGCCAGGGCTTGCTCGATTCGCGCGTCGACCTCATCGTCGACAAGATCGAAAGCGAGCAAGTGTTGCTCGAAGTGCTGGAACTCGATGCCAGCTACGGCCAGGGCTATCTGTTCGGCGAGCCCAAGCCGCTCAAGGAATCTCAATGACGCAAGCGTTGGACGGTTTGGGACCGGTCGTCGACCGGTACGACGTGTTTTTGCTCGACATGTGGGGCTGCATCCACGACGGCGTGCGCGTGTTTCCGGGCGTCGCCGATCTGCTGACGCGCATCCGCGCGAAAGGCAAGAAGGCGATCGTGCTGTCGAACGCACCCCGCCGCGTGCCCGTGCTGGTGAAGCAGATGCCGGGCTATGGCGTGTCGGCCGATCAGTTCGACGCGATTGTCACGTCGGGCGAAGATACGTGGCGCGCTTTGGCCGCGAAGAAGCATGGGCTGGGCCCACGCTTCTACCATATCGGCCAAGACGCGAATTTGACCGACCCGGCCGAGATCGGGTTGCGCGAAGTGACCACGCTCGCCGATTCCGATTTCATCCTCGCCTCGGGGGCGGCGGGCGACGGCACGCTGGAGATGGACAAGCTCCAGCCCATCCTCGCCGACGGCGTGGCGCGCGGATTGACGATGGTTTGCGCCAATCCCGATCTGGAAGTCTTGCGCGGCGAGGAACGCTATCTGTGCGCGGGCACAGCCGCCGCCGCTTACGAAGCGCTGGGCGGCACGGTGCATTATCACGGCAAGCCGCATCGCGGCGTTTACGAATGGGCGCTGGAACTCGCCGGCAATCCCGATCGCAAGCGCGTGATCGGTGTGGGCGATGCGATGCGCACCGATGTTGCCGGCGGGCGCGGGGCCGGTATCGATCAAGCCTTCATCCCCGGCGGCATCCATGCCGTCGCGTTGGCGGCACCAATGGGCACGCTGCCGACGGCCGAAAAGATGGCCGCGCTGTCGGCCGAATTCGGCTTCGCGCCGACCTATATGTTGGCCGAATTGCGCTGGTAAGCCCGAGTCGTCGCGAATCCCCAAATATGGGGGTCTAGAGGCGACTTACCCACAAGCTGTCGATAAGTGCGATTCGCTGCGGCGAATCAACCGCTTGTCATCGCCGCGCCATGTGCTCGAGTCGGAGGCCTATTTTGGGGCCCCGAACGCCCCTTAAGATCATGAAATCAGGGGAGTAGAGCCATGGCCGATTTCGCGCGTCCCGACCTGGCGCAATGGGAGAAGTTGGCGTCCGCCGAGTTGAAGGGCGCGGCGAGCGATTCGCTCACCTGGACGACCCCCGAAGGCATCAAGGTCAAGCCGCTCTACACCCAAGCCGATCTCGCCGGTCTCGAACATGTCGGCGGTATGCCCGGCTTCGCCCCTTATGTGCGGGGCCCCCGCGCCACGATGTACGCGAACCGCCCGTGGACGATCCGCCAATATGCGGGCTTCTCGACGGCGGAAGAATCCAACGCGTTCTATCGCCGGGCACTCGCGGGCGGCCAGGCGGGGTTGTCGGTCGCGTTCGATCTCGCCACGCATCGCGGCTACGACAGCGATCATCCGCGCGTCGTGGGCGATGTGGGCAAGGCCGGTGTCGCGATCGATTCCGTCGAGGATATG
>JAIUNH010000079.1 GCA_020161965.1 Pseudomonadota bacterium | reverse complement strand
AGCAATGACCAACAAGATCAGCGACACCGTGGCGCCGCGCACCGGATTGAGGATCACGAGATAGGAATCGGCCGCGACCTTCGACAGGGTTTTGAACCCCGCGCCGGTCAGCAGGCTGGGAATGACATAGGCCGACACGGCCATCGAGAAGACAAAGCAGATGCCCGCGATCAGACCCGGCAGGCTGAGCGGAAGGATCACCTTGCGGAAGCAATAGACGGGCGAGCCGCCGAGTGTGGCGGCCGCCCCCAGCAGATCGGGATGGATCTGACGCAACACACCGAAAATCGGCAACACCATATAAGGCAGCAGGATCGACGCCGTGCCGACGATCAGACCGGGTTGGGAGAACAGCAGCGGCAAAGGCTCGCGCGTAAGGCCGAAAAGCATCAGCAGATGATTGACCAGGCCGTTGGAGCGCAGCAGCACCAGCCAGCCGAACGATTTGACGATCACGCTGGTCGTCATCGGCAACACGATGGCGATCAGTAGCAGCATCTGCATTTTGGGACCGCTGCGCGCCATCGTATAGGCGTAGGCGTAACCGCCGATCGCGGCGACGAATGTCACCAGCGCGCCGTAGCGCAGCGTGTTCCATACGACGCCGAGATTATAAGGATCGGCGAGATAGCGCGTGAAATTGCCGATCCCCACGCCATCGCCGTCGCTGAACCCGTCGAGCAGCAAACGCCCAAGCGGGACGACCAGCGCCACGACGAAATACGCCGCGGCGGGAATCGCGAGCAAGGCCAACGGATCGAAACGGCGGCGCGCGGCTGCCCGTTTCATCATTCCGCCCGCCTTGCCCGCGATCGCCGTCACGTTCAGGCCACGACTTCGCGATCGAAACGCTCGATCCACGCCGCGCGGTTCTTCGACACGAATTCCCAGTCGGTATTGAACATCTCGCTGGGCGACATGATGCCAGGGCCGACCGGCGTCGAGGGATTGGCCGGCGAGTCGAAGTAACGCTCGGCAAACAGCTTCTGCGCCGGCGCTTCGAGCAGTTCGGTGATGAACTCGCGCGCAAGCTCGGCGTTCGGCGCGCCCTTCACTTCGGCGACGCAGGACGGAATACCGAACGAGCCCTCCTTGGGGGCGGCCAGATCGATCTTCACGCCCTCGCCCTTGCGCAGCAGCACATAGGACGTGATTTCGCCGGGGATCGCCCAGGCTTCGCCCTGCTCGAGCAGCGCTTGGCCCTGCTGGCCGTTGTTGTAGAAGGCCATCACGTTAGGCTTCAACGCGCGCAGCTTCTTGAAGCCCGCGTCGACATCGTATTGCGCTTCCTGGAAGGGCTTGCCCGTTTCCAGATGCGACGCGATCGTCAGCACGTTGGCGGTCGACGTCAGGCTCATATGCGGCACGGCGAGCTTGCCGCGATATTTCGCGTCCCACAAATCGGCCCAGGCCGGCACGCCGCCGGGCACGCGGGTCGAGTTGAACGCAACGGCGACGCGCGGCGTTTTATAACGCACCCACATCCCGTCCTTGGCGATCGCGACCGGCACGATCTTCGACAGGCCCTTGACGCCCGCGGGCGTTACCGGCGCGATCAGGCCTTCGCCGCCTGCGCGCAGCATGATGTCTTCGTCCATCATGACGACGGACATCGTGGGCTTGTCTTTGTTGGTCTGCAGCTTCTGCAGGTTCACGACCGAGCGAGAGCCTTCGAACAGAACCTTGGCGCCGGTGCGTTTCTCGAAGGCGGGAATGATGTCGTCGCGCATCATCCCGGCCATGCCGCCGGGGCCGCCGACGACGATCTCCTTGGTTTGCGCGCGCACGATGGCCGGCGCGCCCAAAATTGCGGCCGTGCCGATCAGAAAATGTCTGCGGGTCGTCATTCGTCGAATCCTTTCACGTGGGGGAATGTGGCGGAGGGGCGGAAATCAGGCCGCATCGACCTTCTTCCATTCGCGCGCGCGCATCATGCGCCGATGCATATGCGTGCCCGCCCAAATCGGCTCGTATTTCGGCGGATTGCCGGGACCCGTGCAGGTCGGCACGCATTCGACCATCGCGTCGTAATTCGGATGCTGGAAGAACGACAGCGACATGCGGTCGGTCGCGGCGTATTCGCGCGGCGGATTGACCACGCGATGCTTGGTCGATACCCAGCGATCATTGGTCCATTGCGCCAGCAGATCGCCGACATTGACGATCACCGCGTCGCGCGGCGTCACCACGTCGTGCCATTGCTCGTCCTTGCCGAGCACCTGCAAGCCGCCCATCGCGCGTTCCTGCAACAGCAGCGTGATGCTGCCGACGTCGGAATGGGCACCGGCGCGCAACTGGCCCGGCAAGGGTGCGTCGGGCTGCGAGGGGTAGTGGTTGGCGACGCAAGTCGACGAGGATTTGTCGGTCTTGTCGTCGAACCAGGTTTCTTCCAGCCCCAGCGCCGTCGCGCAGATATGCATGAAGCGGTCGGCCAGACCGTTCATCTCGCGATAGAAGCGCTCCCACGCTTCGCGATAGCCGGCCGGCGTCTCGGGCCAATGGTTCGGCGCGTAGGTGTTGCCGAATTCGGGGCGGCGGAAATACGGATCTTCGACGTCGATCCGGCTCATCATGTAGTTTTCGCGCAGATCGGGCGGCAGACCTTTATTGTGCGACGAGCCCGAACGTTGCGTGGCCGAACTATTGAAGCCGCGGAAGATGTCGAGGGCGGGCGGCGCGAATTTCGCCTTCACGTCCTCCGGCAGGCGGAAGAATTCATGCGCCTTGGCGAACGCATCGCCGATCGCATCCGTCGGCACGCCATGGCCGGTCAGCGTCAGAAATCCGATCTGGCGGAACGTGTCGTCCACCTTCTTGGCGATCGCCGCGCGCGTGGCGGCGTCGCCCGTGGCGAAGCCGGAAATGTCGATCACGGGAACTTGGGTCATGGCGAATTCCTCTCGTTAAAGCGGTCTCGGACGGGTTGGATCAAATTGCATACAGATTTATCTGTTGCATACATGTTGATCCGAGTGCCGAAGGTTTCGGCAGGGTTTTTAGGCGTTTCGCGCGACGGACCGCCGGACGCCGAAGCGGCGCTGCGGCTTAAATATCGATATTCAAACGAAATCCGGTCACGGCGCGCGGGCATGCGAATGTACTCCCGCCGCGTAAACTGCAAGCGCTATGCCCGGCATATGGATTGCACACAATCCCTCCAGACTCGTCGTGAAACCTGGAGAATGACCGCCATGCCGATCCGTTCCGTTTCCCGCCGCCGCCTTCTCGCCGGCCTCGCCGGCGCCAGTGCCGTTCTCGCCGCCCCGCGCCTCGTGCGCGCCCAAGCGCGCGAATTGGTCGTGATCGGTTTCGGCGGCGCGCTCGACGATCCCTATAAGCGCGCGGCCGCCATCGTGCAGGGCCGTCGCCCGGGCACCACCGTGCGCATCGTGCCGGGCTTGTCGGCCGAAGCGATCGCCCAGGTGAAAGCCGCGCGCGGCGCTTCGCCCTATGACATGACCGGGATGGAGCCGCCCGCCGTGCTCAACGCCGTCGCCGAAGGCGTACTGGAGAAGTACGATCTTTCCAACGTGCCGAACGCCGCGAATGTGGAGCCGCGCTTCCAGGTCGAAGCCTATGGCTACGGCGTTCCCGTCACCTATACGGTGATCGGCATCGCCTATAACCGCGAATTGCTGAAGGAACCGCCGAAGACCTGGGCTGATCTGTGGAAGCCCGAGCTCAAGGGCAAGGTCGGCATCGCGCGCCCCGCCTCCAATCTCGGCCTCGGCACTTTGTCGATGGCCGCGCGCCTGTTCGGCGCGGGTCCCGACGATCTCGACGCCGGTCTCGCCAAGTGGAAGGAGATCAATCCCGTCGTCGGCCGCACCCCCGGCCTGCTGACCCAGATGATGGAACGCGGCGAGATTTCGGCCGCGGTGCTATGGCACACGAATACGGCCATCGCCGCGTCGCGCGGTTTGCCGATCGGCTTCGTCAAGCCGGAACCGGGCACGATGGTGTTGCCGTCGTCGAGCACGTTGTTCGTGAACTCGGCCGCCAAGGATGTCGCCTACGATCTGATCAACGAAATGCTGTCGCCCGAGCATCAGAACTTCGCCGCCAAGGCGCCCTATTTCTTCGGGCCGACGGTGAAGGGCGTGCTGCCGCCGACGGATGCCGCCCCCTTCATGCCTTCGTCGGCGGAAGAAATCGCGAAGATCCAAGCGGTCGACTGGACGAAGCTGGCGCCCGCGCGCGGGCGCATCACCGAAGCCTTCGATCGCGTCTTCGCGGGCTGATCGGACGATGGACGGTGCCTATGTCGGATTGGCGCCTTTCGTCGCCATCGATGGCCTGACCAAGCGTTTCGGCGATCATGTCGCCTTGGCCGATTGCGCGCTCGCGATCGGCCGGGGCGAGATCGTCACGCTGCTCGGGCCGTCGGGCTGCGGCAAGACCACGCTGCTGCGCTGTATCGCAGGGTTTGCCGAACCGGATGCGGGACGAATCGCCATCGACGATACCGACACGCTGGCCTTGCCGGTCAATCGCCGCCCGGTCGGCGTCGTGTTCCAGAACTACGCGTTGTTCCCGCATCTGACCGTCGCCGCCAATGTCGGCTACGGCTTGAAAATGCGTGGTGTGGCGAAGGCCGAGATCGACCGGCGCGTGGCCGAAATCCTCGCCCTTGTCTCGCTTTCCGAGCTCAAAGACCGCTATCCGATCGCGTTGTCCGGCGGCCAACAGCAGCGCGTCGCCGTCGCGCGCGCCTTGGTCGTCGAACCCAAGCTGCTGCTGCTCGACGAAGCGTTCAACGCGCTCGACGCGAAGCTGCGCGCGGGCATGCAGGCGGAGCTGCGCAAGCTCATCAAGCGGCTGGGCATGACGGCGATTTTCGTGACCCACGACCAGGACGAAGCCTTGGCGATTTCCGATCGCGTCGCGGTCATGGGATCGGGGCGCATCGCCCAGGTCGCCAATCCGATCGACATCTACGACCGCCCCGCCTCCCCTTACGTCGCGCAATTCGTCGGCACGTCGAACATGCTCGAAGCGCGCGCGTCGGGTGGTGTGGCGACGCTGCCGGGCGGCATCAAACTCGCAGCCCCCATCAGCGGCAACGTGCAGGTGCTGGTGCGGCCGCAGAATTTCGAGATCCTCGATGCGAGCGACGCCCGTGCCGGCTGGCAAGGCCGCGTTACGTTCGGCCGGCCCGCCGGCGCCATCGTCGAATACGAGATCGACGCCGCCGACGGCACCAGCTTCAAGATCGCCGCTTTGCGCGATTCGCCGGCGGGCCATCTGCCGGTCGGCGCGAAGGTAGGGCTTGCCGTGCGCGACGCCGGCACCTGCGTCGTGTTCGAGGCGTCTTCCTGATGCTCGATATAATCGCGCGCTTCGCCAATGGGCGGGGGTTTTGGCCCGCAATCCCGGCGGTCGCCTTCCTGACCGTGCTGATGGTGATCCCGCTCGTTCTGCTGCTGTCCTTCGGCTTTTCGGACATCGTGGTGTCGCGCGGCGTGATCGTGTCGCAGGATTTCACCCTCGACCATCTGACGAAGATCCTCGGCGACCGGCTATATCTGCTGACCTTCCAGCGCTCGATCAATCTGTCGCTGTCGGTCACGGCGTTGTGCCTGATCTTCGGCTTCCCGGTCGCGTATCTCTATTTGCGGTCCGGCACATTCGCGCGCCGCGCGATACTTATCGCGGTCATCGCCCCATTATTGACCAGCGGCATCGTGCGTACCTATGCCTGGATCGTGATCCTGGGCGGGCAGCGCGGCATCGTGAACCGCGCCTTGCTCGATCTCGGCTTGATCGAGGCCCCGTTGCGCATCCTCAACACCCATTGGGCGGTGTTGATCGGCATGACGCAGGTGCATCTGCCGTTGATGATCCTGCCGCTGATCGCGGTGATGACGCGCCACGACAAGGCGCTGGACGAAGCCTCGGCCAATCTCGGCGCCTCGCGTTTGCAGACCCTGCGTCATGTGATCCTGCCGATGAGCGTGCCGGGCATTGGTACGGGCGCCACGCTCGTCTTCACGCTGAGCTATACGACCTTCGTCGTGCCGCAATTGCTGGGCGGCGGAAACTATCTCAACGCCGCGACGATGGCGTTCGAGCAGATGGTCTATTCGCTCGAATGGAGCAAGGGGGCCGTCACCTCGACACTCTTGCTCGTCACCTGCATCTTCTTCATCGGCTTGTTCACCTGGGCGAGCCAGACCACGACGCGCTGGATCCGCCAGGAAGGTGTCGCATGAGCGGCGCCAAGAAAATCGCGTTGACCGACCGCATCGGCGTCGCGGCGATCTACGCGATCGGCCTGCTGTCGCTCGCCTTGCTGGTGGCGCCGTCGCTGATCGTGGTCGCGATTTCGTTCGATACGCGCAGCTACGTCTCCTTCCCGCCGGTCGGCTTCACCTTCGATTGGTACGCCAAGTTGTTCGCCACGCCCGAATTGATCCAGGCGATGTGGGTCAGCCTGAAAGTCGGCTTGATCGTCACCGGGATGTGCCTGGCGCTGGGCGTGCCCACCGCCATCGCTTGCGTGCGCGGCCGCTTCAAAGGACGCCAAGCTTTGTCGGTGTTCGTGCTGTTCCCGCATATGGTGCCGGGCATCGTGCTGGGCATCGCCATTCTGTTCGCGGGTGCGACGATCAATGCGCGCCCGTCGATCGGCCTGCAAAGCCTCGCCGTCGCGTGCTTCATCCTGGCGGTGATGATCCGCATCGTCATGGCGCGGTTGATGCGCCTCGACGTGGCGCTCGAAGAAGCCTCCGCCAATCTCGGCGCCACGCGCTTCCAGACCTTCCGCCATGTCGTGCTGCCGCTGCTGATGCCCGCGATCTGGGCCGGCGCGGCGTTCACCTTCATCGAAGGTTTCGACAATATCTCGGTCGCGATCTTCACCCACGGCCATCGCGACCGGCCTTTGCCGGTCGAGCTGATGTCGTTGGTGCAGAACGACAACACACCGATGGTCGCCGCCGTATCGGCCGCACAGATCGCGCTGTCGGTCGTCATTCTCGGCGTCGTCTCCTCGACGCTCGGCCTCGAAAAACTCAACGACTGACCGGGAAGGGAATGCCGTGGCGATACCCACGATCGATCTGACGCCGTTTTTCGAAGGCACCGCCGCCGACCGTGAAGCGATCGCGCGTCAAGTCGACGAAGCCGGGCGCCATCTCGGCTTCATGCGCTTCGCGGGTCACGGCTTTCCGATCGACCTCACCGCCAAATGCGTGGCGGCGGCGCAGGATTTCTTCGCCAAGCCCGCTTCGTTCAAGCGCCGCTACGGCCCGGCGAAGGAAGGCGATTTCAACGGCTATTGGGGGCCGGAAAGCGAATTGTCCGGTGCCCTGTTCGGGTCGAAAACGAATTTCGACCTCAAGGAAAAGTTCAAGATCAGCCGCCCGACCGATACCGGCGAATACGATCCGGCCCAGCCGAAGATCGGCTGGGAATATCAGCCCAACCGCCTGCCCGCCGATCCCGCCGAGTTCGCGCCGACCTTCCTCGGCTACTACGCAGCAATGGAAGCGACCGGCAAACGCGTGATGCGCGTGATGGCGGCGGCTTTGGGCATGAACGCAGAATGGTTCGACGACAAGCTCGACAAGCAGGAGAGTACGGCGACCTGGAACCATTATCCGCCGCAGCCGCAAGGCGCCAAAGAAGGTCAGTTCCGCTCCAGCCCCCATCGCGATATCGGCTCGATCACCATACTGATCGAAGGGATCGGCCAGGGCCTCGCCAGCGGCGGGCTCGAGATCATGGACGAGCACGGCAAATGGCTCGATGCGCGTTACGAACCGGGCACGATCATGGTCAATGTCGGCGACCTTCTGCGCCGCTGGACCAATAATCGCTGGACCTCGTCGCTGCATCGCGTCGCCAATCCGCCGGATGCAACATCGGCCGCCAAGGGTCGCGTCTCGCTCGCCTTCTTCCAGAAGCCGAATTTCCACGCGGCGCTGGCGGCGGTGCCCGCTTGCGTGACGCCGGGCGAAGCGCCCGTCTACCCGCCGATGCCGGCGGGCGAATACATGCGCTACCGCATGCTCCATTCCGTGGGCGTGCTCGAGAACGTCGAAAGCGTGTTCGAACCCGGTCTGATGGCGGCGCCGGATCCCGCCTATGGCCGCAAGCTCGAACCCCAACAACAAGCCTGAGGAGAGAAACCATGTCCAATATCGCCGTCGCCCGCACGATCGATCTCGCCAAATTCGATCAAGGCGATCTCGCCGCCAAGCGGGAGGTCGCCGCCGAGTTCGATCGCGCTGGCCGCGAGAACGGTTTCATGATCCTGAAAGGCCACGGCGTCGATCTCGCCTTGCTCGATCGTTGTTTCGCCGAGGCGCGCCGCTTTTTCGCGCTGCCGATGGAATCGAAGAAGGCGCTGGGCCCCGAAACGCCGATCAACTTCAACGGCTATTTCGGCAAAGGCTCGGAAAGCGTGGGCAAGCTGTTCGGCGGCAATAACGGCGTGCAGCTGCGCGAGAAATTCATGATCAGTCGCCCGGTGCCGTCGGCCGAATACAAGCCCGAGAATCCCGACGTGGGCTGGGAATACCAGCCCAATCGCTGGCCCGATCTGCCCGGTTTCAAGGACACCTATCTACAGCTCTATACGCAGATGGAGCGCGCCTCGAAGATCGTGGTGCGCGTCGCGTCGATGGCGCTGGGCCAAGACGAGCATTGGTTCGACGACAAATTCGACAAGCACGAGAGCACGATGAGCTGGATGCACTATCCGCCCCAGCCCGAAGCCCCGACGGGCGAAGACATGCGCTCGCCGCCGCATTCCGATGTCGGCGCGATGACGTATCTCTTCCAGGATTCCGGCCTCGACGGCGCGCATCCCGGCGGCTTGCAGATCCTGGGCGACGACGGCGTGTGGCGCGACATGCGCGGCGTCGAAGGCCAGATCATGATGAATATCGGCGACACGATGCGCCGCTGGACCAACGACCGTTGGCGCTCGTCCAAGCATCGCGTCGCCAACCCGCCGCGCGAACAGGCGCACACGGCGCGTATCTCGCTCGGCTTCTTCCAGAAGCCGAATTTCTGGTCGAAGCTCGATCCGGTTCCCGGCACGGCCTCCGCCGAGAACCCGTCGCGCTACGACGATCTGTATGCGGGCGAATATATGCGCTTCCGCATGCTGCACTCGGTCGGCCAGCGCCAGTTCGAGGGCAAGGTGCAGGACAAGACGATGTCGATCGGCCAGTACGAAAAAACTGGCGCGATGTGACGGCGGCGGCGCTCCGGACCGGATTTATTCAGAAAAACGTCCGGATCGCGTCGACCACGCCGTAGTCGCGATCGACGATCGGCATCACGCGCCATTTGTCGAAAGTGAGACACGGGTGCGAGACGCCGAAACCGACCATGTCGCCCACGCGCAACGGCGAATCCGCCGGTACGTCGAGATAGCCGTGCTGATCGTTGAGCGACACGCACACATGCCCGGCGAGCGCTTGGGGCGCACGCGGCTCCGTTCCCGGCCGATACCAGAGTTTGGGCTCCGGCAGAAACGGATCGTAGGCGGTATCGCGTTTGCCCAAGGTCACCAGCACGCGTGTGGGTTCCGGCCGCGATTGGACATAGGCCCAAACCTCCAGCGCCGATTGCGGCCGGCCTTCGCGCGCGAACTCGGGCATACGATGCGCGATCTGATCGAAGGCCAGATCGTACATCTTGGAATCATGGGTGAGGTAACAGCCCGAGCGGATCAGCGTGACCTTCTCGCGCTTCAAGGCGAGGCCGGCGAACCGCCGCGCCACGATGTCGTAGAACGCCGACCCGCCGGCGGTGAGGATCGCCGGCCCTTCGCCCCATAGGTTTTCGGCGTCGACGCTTTCGGCGATCTTCGCCAGGAATTCGACGAAAGCGGTGACCTTCAACGCCCCTTCGGGGCCCGACACCAAGCCTTCGAAGCCTTCCACGCCGCGCAAGGCGACGAAAGGCTCGGCCGCCTTGATCGCGCGCGCCAGCGCCAACGCGCCATCGTGGGAGCGCACGCCCGTGCGCATTCCCGCCATGCCACCTTCGAGGAACACGCCGATGCGGCCGCGCAAATCCTTCGCGCGCGCGGCATCGACGATCGCGGCCAGCCCTTCGGGCGAATCGATTAGACAGAAGAACTCGAACGCTTTGTCGCGCGCGAGTTCGTCGAGGACGTAACGGATCGCCTGTTTGCCGATCAATTGGTTGGCGAGCACGATCCGTCGCACGCCGAAACGCCGCGCGACTTGAACCTGCGCGACGTTCGCAAGGGTGATCGCCCAAGCGCCAGCGTCGAGCTGGCGCTTGAACAGCTGCGGGCTCATCGACGTCTTGCCGTGCGGGGCGAGGATCGCACCCGTCGCGGCGAGGAACTTCGCCATCAGTTTTTCGTTGGCTTCGATCGCGTCGCGCTTCAGCACGCAGACCGGCAGCGGCAGATCTTCCGCCAGAAGATTCCAGCCTTGCTTGCCGGCATCGCGCAGACGCAACGAAGCGCCGCCGGGGACGCCCTTGTCGAGGCCGTTGAGCGTGCCGTCGAGGATCGCCGATATATCCATGATCAGCGCTTCACGGCGAAGATCGCCTCGATCTCCACCGTCATGTTGTTGGGCAGGCTGCCCATACCGACGGCCGAGCGCGCATGGCGACCGATATCGCCGAACACTTCGACGAACAGATCCGAACAGCCGTTGATCACTTGCGGCTGCGATCCGAAACCGGGGGCGCCGTTGACCATGCCGAGCAGCTTCACGACGTAGTCGACACGATCGAGACTGCCCAGCGCCTGGCGCACCGTCGCGAGAAGCCCGAGCCCGGTCGTGCGCGCGTGCTGATAGGCGGCTTCGACCGTCACGTCCTTGCCGACGATGCCGGTCTCGTAGCCGCCTTCCTTTCGGCGCGGGCCTTGGCCGGACAGATAAAGCGTATCGCCGTGCAGGCGGAACGGAACATAGGTCGCGACCGGCGCGACC
>JAIUNH010000078.1 GCA_020161965.1 Pseudomonadota bacterium | reverse complement strand
GGGCGTAGCTCAGTTGGTAGAGCACTTGGTTGTGGTCCGAGTTGTCGCGGGTTCGAGCCCCGTCGCTCGCCCCAGCCTTCCCACCGGTTCCGCCGGTCGGGAAGAAGAATTGCGGTTTGGGGTCATGCAGTTGCCCCATTTCGCGCGGCGGCCTTACACTCCGCCGCAATCATGCCGCCTCGTCCGCCAAAATACGCGAAAGTCAGCCAAGCCGATCTCGACGCGGCCATAAAGCTGCACGAGCGGCTCGTGGCCAAGCAGACCGGCGGGCGGCGCTTGGCCTATCCGTTCCACACGCTCGAGCGCTTGGTGTTCGCCAACAAAAATCTGGCGGAGGCCGAGTTCGTCGGCAGCCGGATGGAGGAAGCGGATTTCCAGGCCGCCAAGCTCGAACGCGCGAATTTCTTCGGTGCCAATCTCACGCGCGCGAATTTTCGCGGCGCCGATTTGCAACGCGCGGATTTGCGGGGGGCGAGTTTGCGCGGCGCCAATCTGGAAGCCGTTAATCTGCGCCAAGCCGATATCCGCGACGGTTTCATCATCGTGCCCGACGACAACGGCAATTTCGATTTCGCTAGCGCGCAACGCCGCTCGGCCGAAATCGACGACGCGTCGTTCAGCCGCGCCAATCTGACCGAAGCCAAAGTCGCGCGCGCCTTCGGCCGGCGCACCGATCTGTCCAACGCGATCATGCGCAACGCCAATCTTGCGGGCGCCGATTTCTCGAATTCGGATTTGACCGGCGTGGTGCTGACCGGGGCCGATTTGACCGAGACCAATCTTTCGAACTGCATTTTGCAGGGCGCGGTGCTGGCCGGCGCCTTCCTCAACAACACCAATCTCGACGGCGCCGATCTCACGGCCGCGCAGTTCACGAAAAAGGATTTCGAGAAGACCGATACCAGCAAGGCGATCCTGCCGAAGTCGCTCGACGACATCGGCATGAAGCTGGGCGAGATCGTGCTGAGCCATTTCGACTGGCTGCAAACCGCCGGATCGAAGGGCGCGCAAGCCGTGCTCGATTCCGTCGATTTGACCGGGATCGACGCCAATGGCGTGAATTTCTCGGCGGCGCGGATGAAGCGCACGACGTTGATCGACGCCAAGCTCGACAGCGCCAAATTCCAGATGACCGACATGACCGGCTCGAACCTCGCCGGGGCGCGGCTGGAATCCGCCGATTTGCGCGGCGCCACGCTCGACAAATGCATCTTGAACGGCGCCGATCTTTCGAACGCCGATTTGACCGCGATGCCGCTGCCCACGACCGCGACGGGACGCTGGCCCACGCGCATGCGCGGCGCTCAACTTCATCGCGCGAATTTGCGCGGCGCCAAGCTCGCGGTATGCGACTTTTCGGAATCGATCATGCGGCAGACGGATTTCCGCGGCGCCGATCTGACCGATTGCAAATTCACCGATTGCGACGTGACCGGCGCGGATTTCCGCGAGGCCAAGATCGACGGTGCGGATTTTCGCGGCGCCATCGGCCGCGTCTAGGAGAGTATGTAAAAATGCCCAAGCTGCTCGGTATCGCGGGTTCGTTGCGCGCCAAATCCTTCAATCGCATGCTCTTGGCTTATGCCGTGAAAACGGCGCCGGAAGGGACGACGATCGAGGTGTTCGATCTGAAGCCGATCCCGATGTTCGATCAGGATGTCGAAGCGCAAGGCTATCCCGATGCGGTCGCCAAGCTGCATGCCGCGGTGGGGGCGGCGGACGGCGTGCTGATCGCCACGCCGGAATATAATTCGGGCATTCCCGGCATGTTGAAGAACGCGCTCGATTGGATGTCGCGCCCGCCGGGCAAGTCGAATTGTGCCGGCAAGCCGGTCGCGGTGATGGGCACGGGGCCCGGCATGTCGGGCACGTTGCGCGCGCAAACCTCGATCGTGCCGGTGCTGACCGGGATGGGCATGTTGCCGCTGGTCGGTGCGAATACGGCCGTACCGAATGCGGGGGCGGTGTTCGACGCCGAGGGGAACCTCACCGACGAACGCGCGAAGGCCACGCTCGCCAATCAGTTGAAGGCCTTCGCCGTCTGGATCGAACGTCTCAAGCGATGAACTTGATCTCGCGCACCAGCTTGTCGCGGATAGCGTCGCGAAAATCGGTGTAGTCGCGCGCGGGCACGACGAAGGCGCCGGGCCCGCCGACGACGTAAAGCCGGTAATAGGCTTCGAGATCGGGTTCCTCGTTGAGGATCGGCAAGCCGTTGATCGCCATACCGGCCGCCAGCGCTTCCTCGCGTGCGGCCAGCACGTTGCGCCCTTGGTTGGAAGCGCCGTCGCCCGACACGTCGATCACCAGCCGACCGGCTTGGTAGGGGCAGGCGTTCAGCGTGTCGTAGGCGAAGTCGATCGCGTCGCCGATCGCGGTGGCGCCGCCGATCACCAGCCGCGGCGCCATCTCGCATTCCTTGGCGTATTGCTCCAACGCCTCGGGTGCGGCGATGCGGCACCAATCCATGTTGATCGTGTGCGTCTTGGCGTTGGCGAATTCGAACATCGCGACCGCGATGGCGCCGACCCGTCCGGACCCGATCGCGTCGGCGACCGACGGGTGGCGGAACGCGGCGGCGTAGCCTTCCATCTGAAGATAGAACTCGTCCATCGATACCGAGCTGGATGAGTCGATGGCGAGCACCAGCGCCACATCCACGGGATGCGATGCGGCCCGCGCCCTGGCAGGCAGGGCGGCCGATGCGAGGCCGGCGGCGATGAAGTTGCGACGATTCATGGGGCGGGAGAAATACGCCCCCAATATGGCATGATCGGGGCGATGACGACGATTTTACCCAGTTGCGCCGAAATGGCGGCGATCGACCGCGCCTCGGTCGAAGCGGGCGTGCCCAGCCTGCGTTTGATGGAAAACGCCGGGGCGGCGGTCGCCCGGCATTTAGGTGCGCGGTTCAAGCGTTGCCCAGTCGCGGTGTTGTGCGGGCCCGGCAATAACGGCGGCGACGGTTTCGTCGTCGCGCGGCATCTATTCGACGCGGGCTGGCCCGTCCGCGTCGGCCTACTGGGCGAGCGCGCTGCCTTGCGCGGCGACGCGGCGGCGATGGCCGCGATCTGTCCGGTGGAAATCGAGACGATCGCGCCCGATTTGATCGAGCATGCGGCGTTGATCGTCGACGCACTGTTCGGCGCCGGGCTGTCACGGGATTTGGAGGGGGCGGCACTCACCCTCGTGCGCGTGCTCGACCATCGCGCGACGCCGATCGTCGCGATCGATGTGCCCAGCGGCGTGTCGGGCGATACCGGCGAAATAAAGGGCGGGGCGGCGAAGGCGGATCTGACCGTCACGTTCCATCGTCCGAAGCCCGGCCATTTGCTGCTGCCGGGGCGCGAGTTGTGCGGCGAGCTGGTCGTTGCCGATATCGGCATTCCCGATCCGGTGCACGAAGTTGTGAAGGTCGAGACCTTCGCCAACACGCCCGAACTTTGGCGCGGCGTTCTGCCCATCCCCGGTGCGCAAACCCATAAATACGAACGCGGCCATGCGTTGATCGTCGGCGGCGGCGAATTGACGGGTGCTGCACGCCTCGCCAGCGAAGCGTGTTTGCGGGCGGGGGCAGGGCTTGTCACGCTCGCCGCACCCGATGCCGTCACCGACATGCTGCGCGTCGCGTCGCCCGCGGCGGTGATGGTGCGCGATCTCAAACAGTTCGACGAACTTCTTGCCGATAAGCGGCGCAACGTCGTGCTGCTCGGTCCCGGCAACGGCGCCGACGCGGCGTGCCGGGCGCGGATCGAAGCTGTTCGCAAGGCCGGCCGAGCTTGCGTGCTCGATGCCGATGCGTTGCGCGTTCTATCGCCGCTCGATATCCGCTTGAATCGCGATTGCGTGATCACGCCGCATGACGGCGAATTCGTGCGCATGTTCCCCGATCTTTCGAAAGGCGACCGGCTGACGCGCGCGCGGATCGGTGCCGCACGATCGGGTGCTGTCGTCGTGTTGAAGGGGGCCGATACGGTCGTGGCGCATCCCGACGGCCGTGCGGCGATTGCGGCCAACGCGCCGCCGTGGCTCGCGACCGCCGGATCGGGCGACGTGCTTGCCGGCACGATTTCCGGGCTGATTGCACAAGGAATGGACGCATTCTTTGCCGCTTGCGCGGGCGTGTGGTTCCACGGCGATGCCGCGTCAATTCACGGACCGGGCTTGATCGCCGACGATCTTCCGCTTCGCATTTCGCAATCCCTGGCGCCGTTTCTTCGCGTGGCGAATGGGTTAAAAAATTCTTCGACGAAATTACCGCGAGACGGTAGCTAAACGCCGCAAACCGCAACGTTTCGTCCGATCCGCGACAATCGCACCCTTGTGCTCGTCGGGGGCGCGGCTCATTTAAATCGAATGGACCATCCTCTGTTCGTGGCGACGTGTTCCGTGCTCGGCGCCGAGCATGCGGCCGCCCGTGCTTTGGCGCGCGCGGTGCAATCCGACGATTCCGATGATTGGCTGCTCGCCAAGGAGTTGCTGTCCTCGCTGCCCGATGCGCAATGGGCGGCGATCAAGTTCTGCCTGCAATCGACGCCGCCGGACGATGGCGCTTTAGCGCATTAGTTCCGCCATAATTTCGCCGCTTGCCTCGCCCCGTGGCCCGCGCGACACTTTCGGGCGATGAGCGAAACGCGCGTCCCGAATTCCTTCGTCGCCCGCCTGAAAGAGGCGTGGCGGGATTTATCCTCCACCGCTCGCGCGGCGGTCGGCGGTACGCGCGCGCCCCATCCCGATTTATCCGACGACGATCTGGAACCCTTGCGCGCGCGCATGCGCGATTGCCTGGAAGGCAAAGGCGGCGAGGCGAGTGCGCGCCAGCGCGCGGTCGAGCTCGGGCGGCTTTATCTCGATTTGTCGCAGACCGGGCGCAAACGTTTCATGTCGCTGATCGCGACCGAGTTCGATTTCGATCGCGCGGCGGCGGAGAAAGCGGCGGCTTCGGCCCTTGCGGCGTGGAAGAGCGGCACGCCCGCATCGCGCGCAAAGGCCGAGATCGCGTTGAAGCGTTCGCTGGAAGCGCCGCGCGCGCGGCTGTTGCAGCAATTCTCCGCCTTGCCCGAAGGCGTCAAATTCCTGGTCGATCGCCGCGCCGAATTGCTCGACTGGTCGCGCGAAATGCCCGAACTCGCCGGGCTCGAAGCCGATCTCAAGGATCTGCTGATCGCATGGTTCGATTTGGGCTTTCTCGAATTGCGCCGCATCACCTGGGAAAGCCCGGCGGCGTTGCTCGAGAAACTCGCCGAGTACGAAGCCGTCCACGCGGTGCGCGATTGGAACGATCTCAAAAACCGGCTCGACGGCGACCGGCGCTATTTCGCCTTCTTCCATCCGCGGATGAGGCTGGAGCCGCTGATCTTCGTCGAAGTGGCGCTGGTCAAGGGCCTCGCGGGCGACGTGCAAGCGCTGCTCGACGAGAACGCGCCGCTGGGCGATCCGCGCGCGGCCGATACGGCGATCTTCTATTCGATTACCAATGCGCAGCGCGGCCTTGCAGGGATCTCGTTCGGCGGCTTCCTGATCAAGCGCGTCGTCGCCGAATTGCAGGGCGCGTTCCCCAATCTCAAAACCTTCGCGACGTTGTCGCCCGTCCCCGGTTTCCGCAAATGGCTCGACCGGCAATTCGCGGATGGCGCCAAGGGATTGCTGACGCGCGACGAGCGTGCGGCCCTCGCCGCCGCGTTGAAGGGCGACGTTGATAGTCCGGTGGCGAAGGGCGATCTCAAACGCGTGCTGGCCGACGATGCGTGGGCCACGAACAAGGCGCTCGCCAAGGCGATGGCGCCGCCGCTTTCGCGTGCCTGTGCCGTGTATCTCACCAAGGCCAAGCGTGGCGACGGCCGTGCACTGGATCCGGTCGCGCATTTCCATCTGTCGAATGGCGCGCGGCTCGAGCGGATCAATTGGGGTGCGGATCTATCGCCCAACGGTTTGCGGCAATCCGCCGGCTTGATGGTCAATTATCTCTACAGCCTCGCGGAAATCGAAACGAATCACGAGGCCTATGCGACCGACGGCACGATCGCGACATCGTCCGCGGTGCGCGGGCAGGTCAAATCAGCCGCGACGAAGTGACGCTGGGCATCTTCGCGGCAAGCGATTAGCTTCGCGCCCCATGGATATTCTCAAGACCATTCGCTTCATCGCGCTCGGCGCCATCGTCGGCCTGGGTGCCGCTTGGGGCTATCATTTCTGGCAAGGGGCGAACATGCCCGATCCCGCGTCGCTGGCCGGCGACGCGATCGGCGGCCCGTACGAGCTGATCGATCAAAACGGGACGACGCGCCGCGACACGGATTTTCGCGGCAAGTTCGTGATGATCTATTTCGGCTTCACCTTCTGCCCGGATGCGTGCCCGACCGCGTTGCTGGGCATGGCCCAAGCGCTCGATGATATCGGACCATCGGCCGATCGCGTGCAGCCGATCTTCGTGTCGATCGATCCCGATCGCGATACGGTCGCGCAGATGAAATCCTATGTCGAAGCGGTCGATCCCCGTTTGATCGGCTTGACCGGTTCGGCGGCGCAGGTCGCTTCGGCCGCGAAGGCCTATCGCGTGTTCTACCGCAAGGTCACACCGCCGGGCATGAGCGACTATCTGATGGATCACACGTCGCTGATCTATCTGATGGGGCCGGACGGAAAATATCTCGACCATTTCAGCCACGAAACGCCGCCCGACAAAATCGCCGAAAAGCTGCGCCGGCACGTCCGCTAAGCGGCCTGGACGGAATCCAGGAACGCCGCGACCGCCCGGCTGAGTTCGCCGTTCTTGTCGGACACGCGCTGCGAGGCGTCGAGCACGACGCCGGAGCTCGATCCCGTGCGTTCGGCCGCGTCGCGCACGCCGTTGATGGCGCGGTTGGTGTCCTCCACGCCCTGGGCGGCCTGTTCGACGTTGCGCCCGATTTCGCGCGTCGCCGCACTTTGCTCCTCGACCGCCGCCGATACGGCCGCCGTCATTTGGGAAATACCGCGCACGGCTTCGCCGATCGCGGTCATCGCCTCGACGACGCCGTCGGTGCGCTGCTGGATCGTTTGGACCTGGGCTGCGATTTCGTTGGTCGCTTGCGCGGTCTGCGAGGCGAGTGTTTTGACCTCGTTGGCGACGACGGCGAAACCCTTGCCGGCCTCGCCCGCGCGCGCGGATTCGATCGTGGCGTTGAGCGCCAGCAGATTCGTTTGCCCGGCGATCGTGTTGATGAGCGTGACGACGCTGTCGATCTTTTTCGCGGCTTCGCTGAGTTCGCGCACGCGCTGCTCGCTTTCGCCGGCGAGGGCCGCCGTCTTGCCAGCACTTTCGGTCGAGTTGGCGAGCTGGCGCGAAATCTCGGCGATCGACGCGGCGAGTTCTTCGGAGGCCGAGGCGACCGTCTGCACGTTGGACGAGGCTTCGTTGGCGCCCGACGCCGCCGCGACGGCGAGTTGCAGCGCGTCGGACGAGATTTTGGTGAGGTCGCCGGCCGTGCCTTGCAGGCTCGACACCGACTCCCCGGTCGTCTGGATCATGCCGGCGACCGTGGCACGGAATTCGTCGGTCAGTTGGCGGATCTTCCGGCCGCGTTCGAGATCGGCCTGCTGGCGGGCTTGGGCTTGCGCTTCCAACGCGCGCTGGCGCACCAGATTGTCGCGGAAGGCGACGAGGGCGCGGGCAAGATCGGTCACCTCGTCCTTGCCGGCGACGGTGACGGCGATGTCGGTGTCGCCGGCGCTGAGCTTGGTCATCTCGCCCGTAATGTGAACCAGCGGACGCGCGATGGCGGCGGCGATCAGCATGGCCAGCGCCACGACGACGATCGCGATCACGGCGATGGAGATGCCGATCGTCGCGCGCAAGCCCGCGAGACGGCTTGCGGCGGCGGCGAGCCGTGTCTCGGCCTGCGCCAGTTCGATCCTGAGAATTTCTTCGATAACACGGTCGATCGCGGCGTAGGCCTGACTCATTTTCGGCGTGACCGCCGCACGATTGCGGATCGACGCGGCGAGCGCTTCGAACGAATCCGCGTATCGCTTGAGATCGGCGCGCAGTTCCGCGGCACCGGCAGGCAGGCGGGCGGTCAGCGCGGCTTCGAGGGCCGCCAGCGACTTGCCGAACTGCTCGAAATCCGCTTGCAGTTCGCGCAGCATGAAATCCTTCTCGTTGCGGCGCAGTTGCAGCAGCCCGCTCGTCAGCGTATCGGCCGACATTTTCTCGAGCGCGTCTTCGACCGTTTTGGCGGCGGCGCGCATGGCGGCCCATTTGCCGTCGTCGGCGGTCAAACCGATGTCGCGCTGTGTTTTGACCACGTCGTCGAACGCGGTCCGGTAGTTCGTGAATTCGCCGTCCACGCGCGCATAAAGGGCGCCCAGTTCGCCCGTGGCGCCGGTCTTCAAGCCCTCGACGCGGCTGCGCGCGGCCTCGAGCGATTTGGCGTGCATCTCGGCGTAGCGCAGCTCTTTGCGCAGCAGGAAGTCCTTCTCGTTGCGGCGCAGCTGCAGCAATTCGGAGTCGAAGCGCAAGATCGCTTCTTTGCGTTCGGTCGCGCGTTCTTCGATCCGTTGAACCTCTGCGAGGATGCGTTCCTGGAACAGGAACAGCGCGCCGACCGCGACGAAGCCCGCGACCGCGATCGCGCAGATGATCCCGAGTTTGCCGCGCATGCGCAGCCGCGAAAGCAGCGAGGAAAATGCGTTCATGGGCCGGACCTTTCCGAATGGAAGCGTCGCGTGCAGCCCGGCGGCGCCTCGATCCCGCCTCGGTCTCTGAGCGCGGATACGCAATCGACGCTACCGTGTGCGTCGATCGGCGAGGCGCCGTCGGCCCGTCTCTTTTAACATGAAATCTGGAATTGTTCGACGGGCCGCGCGGCCCAGTGCTCAGACCGTCACGTCGAGTTGCATGCCGCGCCCTTGGCGCGCGGCGGCACCGCGCGAGGCGACGGAAAGGATCGAGTTGGTCAGACTATCGCCCGATCGGCCGGTTTCGGACGACGACTTGCTGTCGCGCGAATTCTCGGTCTGGCCGGTCGCTTGCGCGCCCGACGAGGTCTGCGTCTGCTGGATGACGTTGACCGTGCGTTGCGCCGCCACCGCCGCGACCTGCTGGAACACGTTGGTTCCGGTCTGCGCCTGATTGGAGGCGAGTTGCTGCTGCAAGTACGGATTGCGCAACAAAACGCCGCCGCCCGGTGTGGCGATCATTTCCATGACTTAAAGAGTACCACCCGCCGGGCGAGCCCTCAAGCCAGGGCACGCGCGGCCAAACCCGCCACCCGGTCCAGGAATATTTGCGGATTCGCGGCGATTTGGGCCGGATCGAACCAGTCGGAATCATGCACGTCGTCGCCCGCGACCGGCGTGCCGTCGATAAAGCGGCACAGCACCGCGACCAGCACGTAGTGGAATTTGAGATCGCCGTTTTCGCCGCGCACGATCACGTCGAGCGTGTCGATCGCATGCAAAGCTTCAGCACGTATCGTCGTCTCTTCGGCGAGTTCGCGGATCGCGGCGTCCATATAGGTCTCGCCCGGCTCGATCTTGCCGCCGGGGAAACCCCAGCGCCCCGGGTCGGGCGGATTGGCGCGGCGGACCAGCAGAACCTTGCCTTGATGGGGGACGATCGCGATAGCGGCGGGGCGCGGTTGGAACATGGCGCCTTGGGTACCTTGACAAGCCCGACCCGGACAAGCACCGTGCGCGCGATGGTTCCCGCCAGGGATTGAAAGGGAACGCGGCGCGAGTTCTTCGGGACTTTCATCCGCGGCTGCCCCCGCAACTGTGAGCGGCGAGCCGGATCGTCAAATTGCCACTGGCGCGGAACGCCGGGAAGGCGACGGTTCGGCGACGACCCGCGAGCCAGGAGACCTGCCATCGTCGTCGGTCACGTGCGAGCGTATCGGGCGGGGTGTCCTGATGCGACAAGGCGGAAGTCGAATTCCGTCCTCTCGTCTGTGGCGAACCGAAACAGGGGTTCCGCCCGAAATGTCTGAAGATTCTCCACCACCAACACTCGACGTTTGCAACCGCTGCCGGCCGCCGGGCTGGGAAGGTCCGCTCGAAGACCGGCCGGGGCGTAAATTCGCGCAAGCCATCGACGCCGAACTCGCCAAGCGCGGGCTCGACGGCACGATCGCGCGCCGCGACATCTATTGCCAAAGCCAATGCACGCGCGCCTGCACGGTCGCGTTCGCGGGCGGGGCGCAGCGCTTCACCTTCATGTTCGGGGATCTCGATCCCGCGAAGCATGTCGGCGACGTGATCGACGCCTTCCTGATGTATCGCGAGCGCTCGGACGGATTCCTCGATCGCAAGGAACGGCCCGAGCCGTTGCGCGCGGGAATTCTCGCGCGCATCGCGCCGCCGGGTTGGTCGGGACCATTGGTCCTCGATCAAAAGCCTAGCGTCTAGTTTTGTTATAGTATAACAATTCTCTCCCGAAGGGGCAGAAACATGCAGTTCCGTATCCTCGCGGCCGCCGCCGCGCTCGCCTTCTCGGCCGTAACGGTCGACGCGCAAACCCGCCCGCTCGTCGTTGGGCAAGGCTTCCTCACCGACTCCCTCGACCCGGCACAAGGTGTCGCGGGCTGGGCGCTGCAATCGCATGGCGTGGCGGAGACGTTGTTCACCGTCGATCGCCAAGGCCGCATCGTGCCGGGCCTCGCCGAAAGCGTGCGGCGCGACGGTGAAAGCTTCGTCATTCGCTTGAAGCCCGATCTCAAATTCGCCGACGGTTCGGCGCTGAACGCCGAAGCGCTGAAGGCCTCGATCGATCGTGCGACCAAGGAAAATCCGCGCGCGCGTGCGCAGATCGGCACGCCGCAGACGGATGTTCTGAACGCATCTGAACTTCGCTTGCGCCCCGAGCGCCCGGTCGCGGCGATCGAAAGCGTACTCGCCGAATATCCGCTTGCGATCCATAAATTCGACGGCACGAATGCGAGCATGACCGGCCCGTTCCGCGCGGTCGAGTTCAAGCGCGGCGAATCTCTGCGTTTGGAACCGAACCCGTTCTATCGCGACGCGGCGTCGCGGCCCGCCGTGACGACACACATTCCTTGCCAGCCGGGGCGGGACCTCGC
>JAIUNH010000077.1 GCA_020161965.1 Pseudomonadota bacterium | reverse complement strand
GCGCGCGACACCCAAGCCGGCATCGAGCATCAGCGCGTAATTGAGTTTGGCGTGCGCATGGCCCGCGGCGGCGGCGCGCGCGAACCATTGCGCCGCAAGCACGGCATCGGCGGGCACGCCTTCGCCCTGGCGATAGAGATTGCCAAGCGAGAATTGCGCGCCGACATGCCCGCGCTCGGCGGGGCCGAGCCAGAAGAACCACGCCGATTCCGGATCGCCGGCGAAATACGCGTCGAGCCCGCGTTCGAACGCGGCCGTGTCGTCGGCCGGGCTTTGCGCGGCGGCGGGCGACGCGATCAGCAACGCCAAAGCCGCGAACGCCGCGCGGATCATTTTCCGGCTTCCCGCGCGACCACGCGTTCGCGATAGAAGACGTAAAGCCCCGCGACCATGACGATGGCGGCACCGAAGATCGTCCATGAATCGGGGATATGGCCAAACAGCACCGCCCCCGCCACGCTCGCCCAGACGATCTGCATATAGGTGAACGGCGCGAGGATCGCGGGCGTCGCCCGCGCATAGGCTTCGGCCATCAAATAATGCCCGGCGGCGCCGAACGTGCCCATCATCGCCAGCAGGAGCCAGCCTTTCGCGTCCGGCATCACCCAGACGAACGGCACGAGCATCGAAAACAGCAGCGTGCCGGTGAGGCCCGCATAGAGCAGCTGCACGCGCGAGGAATCGGTGCGGGCGAGCGAGCGCGTGACGAGATGATAGACCGAATTCGTCAACGCCATGCCCAGGCACAGCAACGCCGCCCAATGCATGTCGCCGGTCGGGCGAATGACGATCAGCACGCCCAGGAACCCGATCGCGACCGCCGCCCAGCGGCGCGGGCCGACCTTTTGGCCGAGTACGAAATGCGCGATCGCGACGATGGTCAACGGCGTGATGAACGAGATCGCCTGCGCGTCGACCAGCGGCAGATACTTGATCGACGAGAAGAACAGCAGCGTCACCACGCACAGCATCAGGCCGCGCGCGAGATTGAGGCCGGGGCGCGCCGTGGCGAAGGCGAGAAGCGGACCCTTGCGCAGCATGATCGGCAGCAGCAGCAGGAAATGGAAAACGTAACGCCCCCAGACGACCTGAAACGGATGATAGGTCTGGGTCGCGTATTTCGCCGTCGCGTCCAACAGCGTGAACGATACCGTCATGGCGACGATCAAGCCGATCGCGGTCAGAGTCCGGCGCGCTTGCGAAACGGCGGCCGACGCGCCTTCGGACGGAGGAATGCTCATGGGCGGCGAGAATAGCCGCCCCGCCGCGATATGTCCCGTGTCAGCCGCGCCCGACCATGGCCATGAATTCGCGCCGCGTGGCGGCGTTGGTGCGGAAAGCGCCGAGCATCCGGCTGGTGACCATCGACACGCCCGCCTTATGGACGCCGCGCGTGGTCATGCATTGATGCTGGGCTTCAATCAGCACGGCGACACCTTTGGGCTGGAGCACGTCCTGCACCGCGTTGGCGATCTGGGCCGTCAGCTTCTCCTGGATCTGGAGCCGCTTGGCGTAGATATCCAGCACGCGCGCGAGTTTGGAAATCCCCACGACGCGCTTGTTCGGCAGATAGGCGATATGCGCCTTGCCGATGATCGGCACCATGTGGTGCTCGCAATGGCTTTCGAACGACACGTCGCGCAGCAGCACCATCTCGTCGTAGCCGTCGGTCTCTTCGAACGTCCGCTGCAGGATCTCGATCGGATCGCTGTCGTAGCCTTGGAAGAATTCTTCGTAGGCGCGCACGACGCGCGCGGGCGTATCGACCAAGCCTTCGCGAGCCGGATCGTCGCCGGTCCAACGCAGCAGCGTGCGCACGGCCGCTTCGGCTTCCGCACGCGTGGGCTTATCGCTGGCGATCCGCGTCGTCTCGCTCGAGGAATGGTCGTCGGATCGCAACAGCGTCTCCATGGGCGTTCTCCGCATACGGCTCGTTATGGAACCCTCTAAATGTCGGCCGCCTTCGCCCCGTTTCAAGATGCGGTAAAATTTCTCCCGAACCGCTGATCCGCGCGCGAAATCCGGCGTAGCGCGGTATCAAGAAACGAAAACGGCGCCGGGGAACCCGGCGCCGCTCCGTATTCACGCAATTCGACCGATCAGCCGCCGATATTGCCGCCATCGCGCTTGGTGACCATGACCACCGACGGGCGCGGCGGCATGTTGGCCTGGAAATCGGGCCAGCGGGTCGGCGGATCGTCGAAGGTCGGCAAGCGGCCGAACGGCGCATATTCCTTGGCGCCGTCCGTGCCGGGATGCTGCACGGCCACGGTCATCGCGCGCCCGTCCGACGTGAAGCTCAGGCCGCAGATCTCGGCGCCGACGGGCACGCGGAAGAACATCTTCGACGTGCCGCGACCGGGACCTTCGGTTTCGACGGCATAGACGCCGTCGGCCGTGCCCGAGGCCGATTTCCAAGCGCCACCTTGGTCGGTGCCGACCCACAGACGCCCGGCGGGATCGATCGCCAGATTGTCGGGGCACGCAAACCAGCCATTGGCGGTCGTGGCGGCGTTGTACTTCGCCTTCACGTCCGGCTTCGCGGGATCGCCGCAAACGACGAGCAATTCCCAGCGGAAGCGCGTGGCGGCGAAATCGCCGTCCGCTTCCGCGAACTCGACGACCTGGCCCCAGTTGTTCTCCGCGCGCGGGTTCACGGCGTCGACCTGATCGGCCTTGCGGTTCGAGTTGTTGGTGAGGGTGAGATAGACCTTGCCCGTACGGCGGTTCGGCTCAAAGTCCTCCGGCCGGTCGAGCTTGGTCGCCCCCATCACGTCGGCGGCGCGGCGCGCTTCGATCAGCACGTCGGCCTGGCTCGCGAAGCCGTTCGCCGTGGTCAACGCGCCGGTGCCGAAAGTCATCGGCATCCATTCGCCCGAACCGTCGGCGTTGAACTTGGCGACATAGAGCGTGCCACTATCGAGCAGGTTCATATTCGCCGCGCGGTCGTTCGGATTGAAGCGGCCCGACGTCACGAACTTGAACGCGTACTCGAAACGCTCGTCGTCGCCCGAATAGACGACCACGCGGCCATCGCGCGCGACGATGCTTTCCGCCCCTTCGTGCTTCGAGCGACCCAAAGCCGTGCGCTTGATCGGCGTCGATGTCGGATCGTGCGGGTCCACTTCGACGATCCAGCCGAAGCGGTTGGGCTCGTTCGGCTCCTTCGCCAAATCGAAGCGATCGTAGAACGCCGCCCAATTATACCAGCCGCCCGGCACGCCATAGCGGCGGTGGTTTGCCGTTTCCTTATGGCCGTCGGCCAGCTTGCCGCCGAAATAGCCGTGGAAATTTTCCTCGGCCATCAAATACGTACCCCACGGCGTCATGCCGCCCGCACAATTGTTGATCGTGCCGAAGACCGCGCGGCCGGTCTGGTCGGCTGCGGTCTTCAAACGATCATGCCCGGCGGCCGGGCCCGACAGGCGCATCGGCGTCGTGGCCGTAATGCGGCGATTGAAGCCGCTGTTGCGCACATAGATCCATTTGCCGTTGGCACCCTTGGCGATTTCGACGATCGAGCCGCCATGCGCCGCGAGTTCGACGTCGACGACGTTCTTGGTCATCTTCGACATGTCGGGCTTGCCGTCGGCGGTCATCACGCCGCGAAACATGAGTTCCGGCGACGTGTATTCGTGGTTCACGCACAGCAGCGCACGGGCCGACGTATCGTTCGACCCGGGCAACGGCGCCATGCCGACGTAATCGCAGTTATAGCCGAACAGACGTTCCTGCTGGGCGCCGGTCAGCGTGGCGGGATCGAACACCGGCGAATCCGCGAACAGCGCGTCGCCCCAGCGCAGCAGCACGTCGGCGTCGTAGCCTTCGGCGACGTGATGACGTTCGTCCACGCCATGCGCGATTTCCTTGAAGCCGAACGGCGCCGGTGTTTGCGCCTGCACGAGCTGCGGCGCCACGGTCGCGATAGCCGTGCCCGCGAGCAAACCGCCCAACATCGTGCGGCGGCCCATGCGCTGGGCGAACACATCGCCGATCGTCGGGTTCGTCGACGGATTGACCGGAATATCTTCCGAAATTTCGTAAAGCTCGCCGAAGGTCAGGCCGGAATTCTCCGGCTTGGCGGCGAGGGTGGCGTAATCCTTGAGGGACATCGAGCTCTCCCGGCGGAAAGCGCCGCGGGAATCGCGGGCGCATCGCCGGGGAGTCCTAACGGCGCCGTGTGACGCCGGGATTACGTCCTCGTGACGGAATCTCGAACTAGCCGCGCACGACGTAGAACAGCACGACCATTCCGACCGCGGCGGCCGGCAATAGCCAGACAGCTTCGCGCGCCCCGCCCTTGTTGCGCCGGTTGAAGAAGTGGCGCACGGCGATGCCGCAGACCGCGACACCCGCCAGGATCGCCCAGTTCCATTCATGGCCCCAGGTCGACGCCCAATTCTTCGACAACATGATGAAGACGATGGGCAGCGTGAAATAGTTGTTATGCAGCGAACGGAACTTCGCCTGCTTGGCGTATTTGCCTTCGGGCTTCGTGCCCGCCGCCGTCGCTTCGACCAATTCGCGCTGATTGGGAATGATGATCATCCACACATTCGCGGTCATGATCGTGCCGATGACGGCACCCACATGGATATAGGCGGCGTGCGCGGTCATGATATGCGACAGCACATACGCAACCAGCACGAGGCCGGCGAAGGTCACGGCCATGGCGCCACCGGGATTGCCCTCGGCCCAGGCGCTCTTCCACAACAGATCGTAGACGGTCCAGCTGATCGCGATCGTGGCGAGCGACACGGCGATCGCCGCACCGATACCGTAAGGCGCCAAGGCGTCGATCGTCAGGAAGTCGCCTGTCGAGCCGACATAGTAGAGCAACGCCAGCAGCAGAATGCCCGAGATCCAAGTGAAGGCCGCTTCCCATTTGAACCAGTGCAGTTCCTTGGGCAGCGTGGGCGGTGCCACGGCGAATTTCTCGACGCGATAGAAGCCGCCGCCATGAACGAGCCACACCTCGCCTTCGACGCGATCCTTGGGCGTCTCCAGCGGACGGAAATGGGATTCAAGCCAGTTGAAATAGAACGACGCGCCGATCCAGGCGATGCCGGTAATGACATGCGTCCAGCGCACAAGGATATCGAGCCATTCGAGCAGCAGCGGATCCATAGCGTTCTTCAAGACCCCCGATAGGTGGACATGCTCCACGGTGTGGCGAGCAGCGGCACGTGGTACTTGCCGTTCGGCTCCGCGATGCCGAAGGCGATCGGCACCACATCCAGGAACGGCGGCTCGGGCAATTGCACACCCTTCGCGCGGTAGTAAGCGGCAAGCTCGAAACGCAATTCGTAGCGCCCGACTTGGAACTCGGCGCCCGGCAGCAACGGCTTGTTGCTGCGCCCGTCGGCGTCGGTCACGCCGTCCACCAGCACGGTTTCCGTGTCGCCGGTCTTGCGGATCAGCTTGAATCTGAGCCCTTCGGCCGGCTTGCCGTGATACGTGTCGAGCACATGGGTGGACAGATGGCCCATCGATTTCCTCGCTTAGGGATTGGGCAGCAAGCTAATGCCGCGCCGCAAAATCCACAAGTAAGCTCGATTTTGCCTAGGTTTAGCGCGCCCTGCCCAAACGTTGAGCAGCGCCCTTGATTTCGCGGCCGGGACTCCGGCATCGTGACCCGGCTCAGCCAAACCGGCTCGGCACAACCCTTGCTCCTATTGGTCGGTAAATTTCACTGGCCATCGGAGATGACCCCCGTGACCGCAGCCGACACCTTCATCGATATCGACAAGGTCGACCTCGTCTACCGCACCAAGGACGGGGATACGCTCGCCCTCAACCAGGCGGATCTGAAAATCCGTCAGGGCGAATTCGTCGCGGTCGTCGGGCCGTCGGGCTGCGGGAAGTCGACGCTGCTAAAGCTCGTCTCGGGCCTGCATCTCGCCAGCAAGGGCAACGTCATCGTCGGCGGCCAGGAAGTGACCGGCCCGCTGAAGATCTGCGGCATGGCGTTCCAGAATTCCATCATGCTGCCCTGGCGCACGTTGATGGACAACGTGCTGCTGCCGCTGGAAATCGTCGAGCCGCACGCCAAGACCTTCCGCCGCGACCGCGAGAAGCATGTGGCCGCCGCCAAGGAATTGCTCGCGACCGTCGGCCTGAAGGGTTTCGAGGAAAAATTCCCCTGGCAATTGTCGGGTGGCATGCAGCAGCGCGGTTCGCTGTGCCGTGCGCTGATCCATTCGCCGCAGATGCTGTTGCTGGACGAACCCTTCGCCGCCCTCGACGCGTTCACGCGCGAGGAGCTTTGGGACGTCGTGCAGACGCTGTGGATCAAGAAGCGCCCCACCGTCATGCTCATCACGCACGATCTGCGCGAAGCCGTGTATCTCGCCGATCGCGTGTTCATGATGAGTGCGCGGCCCGGCAAGATCATCTCGATCACCGAAAGCAAATTCCCGCGCCCGCGCAAACTCGAGGACACGTTCAAGCCGGAATTCGTCGATATCGTGCACAAGCTGCGCGACGAGATTTCGGCCGTGCGCGCGACGAAGTGAGCGAGGGCGGGAAGAAACCGCCCCCGCCCTTCACGCTTCAGCGCGCGTTGGCCGGGTTCTATCCGGCCGCCGCCTTCCTCGCCGGTCTCGAACTCGACCTGTTCGCCGCCCTTGCGCGCGGGCCCCTGCACGCAAACGAACTCGCACCTGCGATCGACGCGAAAGACGAAACGCGCCTCGCGGCCTTGTGCGACGCACTGGTCGTCTACGGGTTTCTCGCCCGCGACGACGAACGCCGCTACGCGCTGACGGAAGAATCCGCCGCCTATCTGGCACCCGAAGCACCCGGCTATATCGGGCCGATCGCGCCGGTCTATGGCCGTTTCTTTCGCGGCGGGCTTGATTTCGCCCGCGCGGTGCGCGAGGCCACGCCCAGCGACGCGCAGGATTCCTCAGAAGACGCGTTTCTGCGCGGCATTCACAAAACGGCGCTGGCCGCCGGGCGCGACATCGCCAAGCGCTTCGATCTGTCCGGCGCCAAGCGCCTGATCGATGCGGGCTGCGGCGGTGCGGGTGTCGCCATCGCGCTGTGCAAGGCGTTGCCGGGTCTGACCGCGACCGCCAGCGACCTTTCCCCCGCGCTGCCCGTGGCGCGCGATTATGTCGCGGCGGCGGGGTTGATCGATCGCATTGCCATCGGCGAAGGCGATTTGCTGAAGGGTCCGCCGCCCGGCGGGCCCGCCGATATCGTCGTGGCGCGGGCTTTGTTACAGGTTCTGGGACCGGCGGAGGCCGAAACGGCGCTCGCCAATCTCGCGCGCGCGGTCGCACCCGGCGGGCTGCTGATCGTCGCAGGCGCCGTTCTTCACGATGATGGGCTTGCGCCGGACGACATGGTGGGCTTCAACTTGTCGCTCATGACCCTGTTCGAGCACGGCCGCGCCTATACCCAATCGGAATACGAAGCCTGGTTCGCGAAAACGGACCTGGGCGTGCCCGCGCGCATCGTGTTGCCGGCGGGCGGCTCGCTTCTTTGGGCGCGCAAGCCATGACCGTCCAACTCAAAGCCACACTCGACGCGCTGGCCGAGCGTTTGACCGAACCAGTCGTGCGGCTCGACGCGCATCGGCGCATCGTGTTCGCCAACGCGGCCTTCGTGCGCGTGTTCGGCACCGCACCGGGCAGCATCGCCGCTCTTGCCGCCGACGACATCGCCAAGGCGTCGCTGATCGCGGCGCTGTCCGCCGCCAACGAAGCCGAATTGCCGCTGACCGATGCGCAAGGTGAACTGATATTGGTCGCGATCGATTCCATGCGCTGCGGCGATGGTCATGTTGCGGTGCTGCGCCCGCAGACCACGCAAGCCTCGCGCGCCACGGATTACTTCCTCGCCGCGGCGAGCCACGAAATGCGCACGCCGCTCAACGCCATTCTCGGCTTCGCGCAGATGATCGCGCGCGGCGTGGGCGGCCCCGCGACCGACAAGCAACGCGAATACGCGGAATCGATCGAGACCGGCGCCAAGCTGCTGATGGGCATTTTCGAGGAGTTGCTGGAAGTCGCGCGCGGCGACGACACGGCCGAGCGCCTCAACGAAGCCGCCCTGGATCTCGCTTCGCTCGCGCGCGGTCAGCTCGATCTCGTCCGCCCGCAAGCCGAAGACGCGCAAGTGGCGCTGGCCATGCAACACCCGCCCGAGCCGATCGCAATTTCGGCCGACGCGCGCAAGCTGTCGCAATGCGTGCTGAACATGCTCGCCAACGCGATCAACTTCGCCCCGCAAGGCAGCACGGTGACGCTGGGTCTCGGCCGCGCGCAAGACGGCGACGTGGTGCTGTGGGTCGCGGACCAAGGGCCGGGCATCCCGCCCACCGATATCCGCAGCCTCGACGAAAAACTCCACCAGCCGGCGAATGGCGATCTTATCCGCCGCACGCCGGGCACGGGTTTGGGCCTGGCCATCGTGCGCCGCTATGTCGAGCTGCATGGCGGGCGTCTAGATATCGGCACGGGAGCCGGCGGCGGCGCTTGCGTCACGTTGCGCCTGCCCGCCAATCGTCTGCTGGGTGCCGCCCCCGCCAAGCGCGCGGGGCTTTCCTAAAGCTTATTCGTTCGCGAGCGCTTCGAGCGACGCGACCAGCACGCGCGCACCCGCCGCCAAATCGGACGGCGTGGCCGCTTCCGCCTCGTTATGGCTGATGCCGCGCTCGCACGGCACGAAGATCATGCCGGAAGGGCAGAACGGCGCCACATGCATCGCGTCGTGCCCCGCGCCCGAGGGCATATCCATGTTGGGCAGGCCCAGCGCGTTCGCTTTCTCACGCACCAAATCGACGATGCGCGGATCGAACACCGTCGGCGCCACGTCGGTGATGCGCTCGACCGTCACGCTGCACGGGCCCACGGCGGCTTTCGCCACCGCTTCGATCCCGCTGCCCAAACGTGCCAGAACGGCCGCATCCGGATGGCGGAAATCGATGGTGAAATGCACATGCCCCGGCACGGTGTTGGGCGAACCCGGGCGGCATTCGAACCGCCCGACGGTGAAGCGCACCACGTCGGCCGGGTCGTGCATATGGCGCTCCAGCGCCGCCACGATGGCGACGGCGGATTTCAGCGCATCCTTGCGCACGCGCAACGGCGTCGTGCCCGCATGCGCTTCCTCGCCAATAATATCCAGCGTGTAGCGTTGCGAACCCTGAATGCCGGTGACGACGCCGATCGTCTTGGCGCCCGCTTCCAGGCGCGGGCCTTGTTCGATATGCGCTTCGATATAGGCGTGGAAATTCCGGTCGAACCCATCGACCTGCCGCACTGGCGCTTCGGCAAGCGTCTTCGCCAGCGCGTCGCGCAACACCACGCCCTCGCGATCCGCAACGGCAAGCATCTTGCCGAGATCGTCATGGCCCGACCAAACGGAGGAGCCCATCGCGCCCGGCTGGAAGCGGCTGCCTTCCTCGTTCATCCACGCAACGACCTGGACCGGGCGGCGCGTACGGATACCGGCATCGTCGAGCGCTTCGAGCGCTTCGAACCCGGCGAGCACACCGTAAATGCCGTCGTATTTGCCGCCAGTGGGCTGGCTGTCCATATGCGAGCCGGTGACGACCGGCGCGGCGTCATTCTCCGTGCCGGCGCGGCGGATATAGAGATTGCCGATCGGATCGCCGAACAGATCGTAGCCGCGCGCTTGCGCCCAGCCGCCGATCAGGCGGCGCGCGGCGGCGTCTTCCGCCGACAAGGCCTGACGGTTGACCCCGCCTTTGGACAGGCCGCCGAGCTTGGCCATGTCGACATGGCGTTGCCACAGGCGGGTTTCGTCGATACGGGATGCGGCGTCGGACATTCGGGGGCTCCTATCTCAAGCCGTTCCTTTGCGGCATTCCGCGCGGGTTTTCAAGCCGCGCGCGCGGGCAGGCCGCCGGCCTTGGCGATGAAATCGACGATCTCGGTCACGCCCTTCCCGGCGCGGATATTCGTGAAGAAAAACGGCCGCGTGCCGCGCATTTTCTTCGCGTCGCGGTCCATCACTTCGAGTGATGCGCCCACATAGGGTGCCAAATCGATCTTGTTGATGACCAAAAGGTCCGAGCGCGTGATGCCCGGCCCGCCTTTGCGCGGAATCTTGTCGCCCGCCGACACGTCGATCACATAGATCGTCAAATCCGCAAGCTCGGGCGAGAACGTGGCGGCGAGATTGTCGCCGCCGCTTTCGACGAACAGAAGTTCGAGACCGGGGAATTTCCGTGTCATCTCCGCCACCGCCGCGAGATTGGCGGAAGCGTCCTCGCGGATCGCCGTGTGCGGGCAGCCGCCGGTTTCCACGCCCGCGATGCGGTCGGGATCGAGGGCGCCCGAGCGCGTCAGGAACAGCGCGTCTTCCTTCGTATAGATGTCGTTGGTGATCGCGGCGACGTCCCAGCGCTGGCGCATCGTCTTGCACAACGCATCGACCAACGCCGTCTTGCCCGACCCCACCGGCCCGCCGATCCCGACGCGCAAAGGCCCCGTATTCTTGCTCATGATCTGAAAAGCCTCGTGTATTGGGTTTCGTGGCGAAACGAGAGTATGTCGAGCGCCGGTGCGGCCGAGCCCGCGTCGTCGAGGTCGCGCTCCAACGCCGCATCGCGCACGGCTTCGATCGCGGCTTCAAGCCCCGCGATGGCCGCGAGCCCATCGCTTTGGCCGAGCGGTATCGCGCGCAATGCCGCCGACACCATATTGGCCGTGAAGGCGTGAAGATAGGCGCCGAGCGCTTCGGGCAACGGAATGCCGGCTTGCGCCGCCGCGCGCGCGACCGCGACGGGATAGATTTGCGCGTCGCCGTCGAAACCCGGCCATGCCTTGGCGACGGCGGAGGCGAAGCTCGCCCCTTGCTGCGTGGCTTCCAGCACCAACTCGCCCGTCCCGCGCATCGCGGCGGCGCGTTGCGAAACCTCGGCAAACGCCTCCGCATCTTGGGCCAAAGCCGCGCGCCACGCATGGACGAAGAACACCGCATCGGCGCGCGCCGGCCCGAATTCCAGCAGATCGCCGATCCACGCGATCAGATCGGCGGCGTTGGTCACGCGCTTGTCCTCGATCGCCGCTTCCAGCCCGTGGCTATAGGCAAACGCGCCGACCGGGAAGGACGGTGACAGCCACGCGATCAGACGCAATAAAGCGTCAGTGCGCATGATAGGCGCCGTGCTCGGGCGAGAAGGTTTCGTTGGCGCGGAAGACCTTAGCGCCGAGGCC
>JAIUNH010000076.1 GCA_020161965.1 Pseudomonadota bacterium | reverse complement strand
AAAACGTGCTGGTCTCCACCTTCCTGTCGGCGGATGTGGGCAAGCTCTATATGACGCTCGCCTCGATCGTCGGTTGGAAGAAATGAGGCGCTAAACCGCGCCCTTGAGCTTGGCGAGAGCCCAGATCGCCAGCGTTTCGGCGTCGTCGACGCGGCCGTCGGTCATCATGCGCTCGAATTCCGCGAGCGGCACGCGCGCATGGACCATGTCGGACTCGGTCGAATCGCGCGAATGCACGCCTTGCGTGAGGTCCGTCGCGAGATAGACATGCATCGACTGGCGCAGGAAGCCGTTGGCGATGGCGAGCGTGCCGAGGAACTTCCAGGTTCTGGCGGTCAGGCCCGTTTCCTCGGCAAGCTCGCGCTTGGCGAGGGCTTCGGGATCGAGGTCTTCCGCTTCCCACGAGCCTTGCGGCAATTCCCAAGCGCGCTTTGAGGTCGCGTAGCGATACTGCTCGACCAGATGGATATGCCCGTCGTCGATCGCGAGGATGCCGATGCAATCCTTCTTCTCGGCCACGCCATAAATACCGAGCGACCCGTCCGGAAACCGGACTTGGTCCTCGCGTACGGTCATCCAGCGGTTCTCGTAAACGACCCGCGTATCGAGACGGCGGATCAAGCGACTACGAGCGCCCGTGGCAGTGCTTGAATTTCTTGCCCGAGCCGCAGGGGCATTCGGCGTTGCGCGGCACGTTGGCCCAGGTCGACGGGTCGTTCGCGTCCACGCCGCGCTTGCGCGCGGCTTGCGTGGGCGAACTCGCGTCGCGCATCTCCATGCCCTCGGGCAGCGGATGCTGGGCGAGCAGCTTGCCCATCTCCGGATCCTCGGGCATCAAATCCGAAGCCGGGGGCGCATCGACGCGGATCTGCACGCGGGCGAGCAACGTCGTCACGCGCTCGCGCAACTCGGCGAGCATCGCTTCGAACAACTCGAACGCTTCCTTCTTGTATTCGTTCAGCGGATCGCGCTGCGCGTAGGCGCGCAGATTGATGCCCTGGCGCAGATGATCGAGCGTGAGCAGGTGCTCCTTCCACGCATGGTCGAGTTCCTGCAACAGCAGGCTCTTCTCGACCTGGCGCATGATTTCGGGCCCCGTCTCGGCGGTCTTCGACGCCATCTTGCGTTCGATCGCGTCGGCGATGCGCTCGTGGATCTCTTCCTCCGCGATGCCTTCTTCCTTCGCCCAATCGGCGACCGGCAAATCCATGCCGTAAAGGCGCAGGATTTCCTCGTGCAGGGCCGAGGTGTCCCATTGCTCGGGATAGGCGTTGTGCGGAATGCAGCGCGCGATCAGCACATCCAGCGTTTCGCGGCGCATATCCTGAATCTGCCCGGACACGTCGTCCTGGCGCATGATGTCGCGGCGCTGCTCGTAGACGACCTTGCGCTGGTCGTTCATCACGTCGTCGTATTTCAGCAGCTGCTTGCGGATTTCGAAGTTGCGCGCTTCGACCTTCTGCTGCGCCTTTTCCAGCGCCTTGTTGATCCAGACATGGACGATCGCTTCGCCTTCCTTGAGGCCGAGCTTCTGCAGCATGCCGTCCATGCGCTGCGAACCGAAAATGCGCATCAGATCGTCGTCGAGGGACAGGAAGAACTTCGACGCACCCGGATCGCCCTGGCGGCCCGAACGGCCGCGCAGCTGGTTGTCGATGCGCCGGCTTTCGTGGCGCTCGGTGCCGACGACGTAAAGCCCGCCGGCGGCGAGCGCCGTCTTCTTCATTTCCTCGATCTCGGCGCGGATCGCCGCGGCGCGCTGGTCGAATTCCGGCCCCGGCGCCACGCCGGCCAGCTCGGCCTTCACGCGCATGTCGTAATTGCCGCCGAGCTGAATGTCGGTGCCGCGGCCGGCCATGTTGGTGGCGATGGTGACGGCACCCGGGCGCCCGGCCTGCGAGACGATCAGCGCTTCCTGCTCGTGATAGCGCGCGTTCAGCACCGCGTGCTGGATGCCGCGCTTCTTGAATTCCTCGGACAACGCTTCCGATTTTTCGATCGACACCGTGCCGACCAGCACGGGCTGGCCGCGCTTGCGGCAATCCTCGACCAGATCGGTGATCGCTTTCGCCTTCTCGCGCGCGGTCCGATAGACCTCGTCGTCGTGATCCTTGCGCTTGACGTCGACATTGGTCGGAATCTCGACGACTTCCAGCTTGTAGATCTCGGCGAATTCCGGCGCTTCCGTCATCGCCGTGCCCGTCATGCCGCCCAGCTTCGGGTACATGCGGAAGTAATTCTGGAAGGTGATCGAGGCGAGCGTCTGGTTCTCGCGCTGGACCTGGACCTTTTCCTTCGCTTCCAACGCCTGATGCAGGCCTTCGGAATAGCGCCGGCCTTCCATCATGCGGCCGGTAAACTCGTCGATGATGACGACCTTGCCTTCCTTGACGATGTAGTCGACGTCGCGCGTGAACAGCTTATGCGCGCGCAAGGCCTGGTTCGAGTGATGGACGAGGTTGACGTTGGCGAGTTCGTAGAGCCCGCCTTCCTTCAGCAGCCCGGCTTCGGTCAGCAGCTTCTCGATCTTTTCCGCACCCGCTTCGGTCAGCGCGACGGTGCGTTGCTTCTCGTCCTTCTCGAAATCGGCGTCGTCGAGGGCGGGGATCAGCTTGTCGACGGCGATGTAAAGCTCGGAGGAATCGTCGGCGGGGCCCGAAATGATCAAGGGCGTGCGCGCCTCGTCGATCAGGATCGAGTCGACTTCGTCGACGATCGCGAAATGGAACGGCCGCTGGACCATATGCGCGAGATGGAACTTCATATTGTCGCGCAGATAGTCGAAGCCGAATTCGTTGTTCGTGCCGTAGGTCACGTCGGCGGCGTAGGCGGCACGGCGCTCGTCGTCGGTCAGGCCGTGGACGATCGTGCCGGTGGTGAGCCCCAGGAAGCCGTAGACGCGGCCCATCCATTCGGCGTCGCGCTTGGCGAGGTAGTCGTTGACGGTAACGACATGCACGCCCTTGCCTTCGAGGGCGTTGAGATAAACCGCCAGCGTGGCGACCAGCGTTTTGCCTTCGCCGGTCTTCATTTCCGCGATGCGGCCCTGGTGCAGGACCATGCCGCCGATCAGCTGCACGTCGAAATGGCGCTGGCCCAGCACGCGCTTGGCGGCTTCGCGCACGGTGGCGAAGGCGTCGGGCAGGATGTCGTCGGTCGTTTCGCCCTTCGCCAGACGGTCTTTCAGCCACGGGGTGCGGGCCTTCAGATCGTTGTCGCTGAGGGCGGCGACTTCCGCTTCCTTGGCGTTGATCGCGGCGACGTTCTTCGCGAATGCTTTGAGAACCCGGTCGTTGGAAGACCCGAAAAGCGCGCGGGCGATAGCGCCGAACATGCGGAAAGTCCTTGGAAATCTGTAGCGCCGCGAAATCGCCGGCGGCGGACCGGACCCGGAGAGATAGGCCTATCGCCGCGCCCTGTCAACGCGACCCGAACCCCCGGATATCGCACGGGTTTCGCCTTGTTCGGGCCCTAATGGCATGCCACTCTCCCGGCCGGATTTCGGGGCGATCGGCGCCCCAGGAAGGAACCCGCAATATGCGTGCGATTTTCGGGGCCGCTCTGGCCCTGCTTGTGACGGCCGCCCCCCTGGCCGCACAGACCCCCGTTCTGCCGGGCCCGGCCGGTGCCGACGACACGATCGTCGCGCGCGTCGATGGCCAGCCGATCCGCCGCTCGGATGTTCTCACCTTCCAGCGCTCGCTGCCCGCCCAGTTCCAGCAAGTGCCGATCGAAGCGCTGCTGGAGCCGATCGTCGAACGCCTCGTGTCGCAAAAGCTTCTCGTGGCCGACGGCCGCAAGAAGAACCTGCAGACCGACGCCGAAGTGCGCCAGCGTTTGACGCAGTTCGAGGATCGCGTGATCCAGGAAGTGCTGCTCAACCGCGTGCTGGCCGACAAGGTCAACGACGCGGCGTTGCGCACGCGCTATGCCGCCTATCAGAAGGAAAACCCGGGCAAGGAGGAAGTGCGCGCGAGCCACATCCTCGTGAACTCGGAAGCCCAAGCGAAGGAAATCCTCGCCTCGCTGAAGGGCGGGGCGGATTTCGGCAAGCTCGCCAGCGAGAAGTCGATCGATCCCGCGGGCAAATCCTCGGGCGGCGATCTCGGCTATTTCGGTAAGGACGAAATGGTCCCCGAATTCGCCGAAGCCGCGTTCGGTATGAAGCCGGGCGACACCTCGGCGGCCCCGGTCAAAACGCAATTCGGCTGGCACGTGATCCGCGTGGCCGACCGTCGCACGGTCGCCGAGAGCTTCGAGGAAGTGCGCGAGCGCCTGTCCTCGGAAATGTCGCAGGAGATCATGCAGAGCTACGTCGAAGGCCTGCGCAAGACGGCGAAGGTCGAGCTGTTCGGCCTCGACGGCAAGCCGCTGCCCGCCGCTCCGGCCGGCCCGACGATCACGCCCGCCAAGTAAGAAAACGGAAACAAGACGAATGGCCCACGCCGTCTCGCCGCTCGCCCCGACTTCGTTCCCCGATATGCAAGCCATCGGCGGCGTTCGTATTGCCGCCGGTTTGACCGGTATGCGCTACAAGAATCGCGACGACATCGTGATGTTCGCGTTCGACAAGGGGACGTCGGTCGCGGGCGTGTTCACGCTGAACAAGATGCCCGGCATGCCCGTCGATTGGTGCCGGAAATACGTGGGCAAGGGCAAGGCGCGGGCCTTGGTCGTCAACGCGGGCAACGCCAATGTCTTCACCGGCAAGCAGGGGCGCGACGCCTGTGCCGCCACGGCGAAGGCGGCGGCGAAGGCGCTGGGCTGCAAGGCCGAAGAGATCATGCTCGCTTCGACCGGCGTGATCGGTTTGATCCCGCAGGCCGATCTTCTCGCCAAGGCGGTCGCCGATTTGGGCGGCCGTTTGGGCACGGCCGATTGGACGCGCGCCGCGCGCGCGATCATGACGACCGATACCTTCGCCAAGGCCGCGACGACCACCGCCAAGATCGGCGGCAAGAAAGTACGCATCTCGGGCATCTGCAAAGGCTCGGGCATGATCATGCCGCAGATGGCGACGATGCTCGCCTTCGTCGCGACCGATGCGGCGATCGATCCGTCCGTGCTGCGCAAGCTGGTGCGCGAAGAAGCGGATACGAGCTTCAATGCGGTGACGGTGGACGGCGATACGTCGACGTCGGACACGCTGCTCGCTTTCGCGACCGGGGCCGCCGGCAACAAGCCGGTCAAGAGCCTGACCTCCGCCGACGGCAAGGCTTTGCGCAAGGCCTTCGCGGTGGTGTTGCAGGACCTCGCCATTCAGATCGCGCGCGACGGCGAAGGGGCGCAGAAACTCGTCACCATCGACATTGCCGGCGCGCAATCGGATGCCGCAGCCCGTCGCATCGCCATGTCGATCGGCAATTCGCCGCTGGTCAAAACCGCCCTCGCGGCGGGCGACGCCAATTGGGGCCGCATCGTCGCCGCCGTCGGCAAGGCGGGCGAGAAAGCGGATCGCGATAAGCTGTCCGTCTCGATCGGCGGCATCACGATCGCGCGCAAAGGCGGGCTCGTGCCCGGCTACGACGAAACCCCGGTCGCCAAGCATCTTTCCGGGCGCGAAGTGTTCCTGAAAGTCGATCTCGGCCTCGGCAAGGGCAAGGCGCGGGTGTGGACCTGCGATTTGACCCACGCCTATATCGACATCAATGCCGATTACCGCTCCTGACGACGATCCCCAGGGCTGCGACGATCCGAAGCTGTCGGCGCTGCTGGCGGCCCCGGCACGCGTCGTTACGGTCGTTGCCGCCGCGTTGATCGATGCGGACGGGCGCGTGCTGCTGGCGCAGCGCCCGCCGGGCAAGTCGATGGCGGGGCTTTGGGAATTTCCCGGCGGCAAGCTCGATCCGAATGAAACGCCCGAGGCGGCACTCACGCGTGAACTTCACGAGGAACTTGGGATCGATCTGCGGCCCGCCTGCTTGGCGCCGCTGACCTTCGCCTCGCATCGCTATCCCGATTTCCATTTGCTGATGCCGCTTTACGCCGCGCGCAATTGGAAGGGCACGCCGCAGCCCAAGGAAGGGCAGAAGCTCGCCTGGGTGCGGATCGAGAATTTCAAAGACCACCCGATGCCGCCCGCGGATATCCCGCTGGTGGCGATGCTGCGGGATTTGCTCTAGCAAGCGATTAGCATAGCTACGCGACGTCGCTGCCACCAGTTCGGTGTAATTTTATCCAGGTCCGAGGCGGCGCTTAATATGACCGCCAACTACGCCTGCAAATACACCGCCAGTCACGATCCACTGAAGTTGCTTGACCTGCTCCGCTGGCAGGTGGAACCAGCAAGGCGGTGCCAGCAAATGATACACCCACACTAATGCTATGATGAGAACAATAGCCCACGCTATGTACAGCGTAACTATTGCCAAACTTTCAAAATGGTCACGAAAACGTTCCGTGCGATTATGCTCTGCCTCTGCCGCCTCTCGCTTTAGATCCTCGGGGGCTCTGCCGCTAGAGAGCTGTATTGCTTCAGCATCGCTTCTAAAATCTCTGCCCTTAACCGCTTCCTCAATCGGGAGATTGGGAAGTGATTTTTTTGGCGTCGGATCTTGGCGTGGGTCTGTCACGCCGGTCTAGCTGAGAGACGGGCATAGTAATCCTCGATTAAGTCATCGGGGATTACCAAGCCGAAGCTGCCAGGCTCATAAACTACTTCCCACGGCGAATCGGCGGCGTGCGTCAGACGTGACAACGCAGGCCCACTAAGCCGACCGTAACGTTCATAAACCTGCTCAATAATGTTTTGAGCGAACTCGTCTAATGCTTCTTTGTCGCTTTTGATCGGGCCAGAAACCGCTGACCCTTTGAAGTGACGAATTGCATTGTAGAGACGAGGAATAACGGGACCATATTGCCACGCTTGAACTTCATCTTTGATCAGGGGGCGATGGTAAAGCCCAAGCATCCAACCATGCGCCATATAAACAAGCTTAAGAAGCTGCATCGACGTAAGCGTGTCATTGCTCGTCGATGCAAGTTCCAAAAACCTATTCGCAATGGTGCGACTATCGTACATACGTGAAATGTCTCCTTTTAATAGTGTAGAGAATTTTCTTTAAGAATCAAGACCTTGGGATAACCCCTTCTGCTTCAAGTGCTTATAGGTTGCTTCGTCTCGATCGATCACCCGACTGCAAAGATATCCACCGTGCCGATTAGTTCAGCGAGGCGAGGTTAGGATCCGAGGCGGATTATTGGAAAGCAGCTAGTGGCAGAGTTGCTTTGTGAGCTGAACTTCACAAGGACAGCGTTTGCGTTCGTCGTCTTTAGCGCTCGCAGCTCGGCTGCGCGCGGTCGCCGGTTTTGACCTCGACCGCATCGAGCGCTTGGGCCAACCGCGTCGTCGCCGTGCCGGGGCGCAAAGGTTTCGGCTGGTTCGCCGCCGGCGCCCAGGCCGTCAGCGTCAGCATCTGGAAGGTCGCGGGCATGCGACCCGTACTCTCCTTGCCGAAGCGATCCTCGTAAATCGCGGCGGCGCGCAGAATGGTCGAACGGCGCGAGAAATCCTTGCGCCGCTCCACGACCGCGTTGCTTTCGCCCATGCCGCGCAGATCGCGCATCAAATCCAGCGCGTTTTCGTATTCGACGGTGATCGTGTCGCTGTCGGCGACCGGCAGCGCGAAGCCCGCGCGCTGAAGCAACGCGGCCGCATCGCGCAAATCGGCGAAGGGCGAGACGCGCGGGCCCGCCCCGCCGGTCTCGGCGAGTTCGGCGTCGAGCAACGCCTGGCGAAGCTCGATCAAAGTTTCGCCGCCCAGCAATGTGACCAGGAACAAACCGTCGGGCTTCAACGCGCGGCGCGCTTGGATCAAGGCACCCGGCAGATCGTTCGTCCAATGCAGCGACAGGCACGAGACGACCAAATCGAAACTGCCTTCGGCGAAGGGCAGATATTCCTCGTCCGCCACCACGACCGCGCGATCGGCGTCGCCGTCGCAGCTGCGCGCCCGGGCCGCGCGCATCATCGCGCAGGACAGATCGCTATGGACGAGCAGTTCCACGCCTTTGCGCTGTGCGATCAACGGGGCGAGCACGCCGGTGCGCGCCCCCATATCCAGCACGCGCGGGAAGGTGCGGTTTATGTCGTCGAGACGTTCGACCAAGCGTTCGGCGGCTTCGCGGAACAGGAAATCGTGATCGGCGAAATGCCGCGCGGCGCGCTCGCGATGCGCGCGCACGGCTTTACGGTCGAAGACGATCGGCGATCCCATGACCGATTCCTAGCCCAACCCACGCGCAGGCGGAAAGGGGGGATGTGAACTTCGCGCGATTGACTTGTGGATCGATTCCGTGTTGCGCTCGACAGCCGTGGATCTCGCCGCCCGCATCGCCGGATTGATCGCATTTGGCGCGCGCGCCGGGCGCGTCGCTCTCGACGCAATCGTGCCGCCGGTCTGCGTCGCCTGCCGCGAACCGGTTTCCGAGCCGCATACATTGTGCGGATCGTGCTGGGCGAAGCTCGGCTGGATCGACCGGCCGTTTTGCGCGCGCTGCGGATTGCCGTTCGACTACGCCGCGTTGACGCCGGGCCCGGTCGAATGCGCGCCGTGCCTCGCGCGCCCACCCGCCTTCGCCAAGGCACGCGCGGCGTTGCGTTACGAACCGGCCAGCCGCGAATTGGTGCTCGCCTTCAAACACGCTGATCGTACGCAGAATGCGCCGGCCTTCGCCGCGTGGATGGCGCGCGCGGGCGCCGAACTCCTCGATGGTGCCGATCTGATCGTGCCCGTGCCCTTGCATTGGACGCGGTTGATCGCGCGGCGCTTCAATCAAGCGGCATTGCTGGCGCGGGGCTTGTCGAAGCGCACGCGCATTCCTTTCGAACCCCGGTTACTGATGCGTACCCGGCGCACGCGAACGCAAGGTGACCTCACGCGGTCCCAACGCATGCGCAATGTGCGGGGCGCCTTTGCGGTGCGCGCAAATGGGCGCTTGAAATTGAAGGGCCGGACCGTCGTTTTGGTGGATGACGTGATGACCACCGGCGCCACTTTGGAAGCCTGCGCCAAGGCCTTGCGCCGGGCGGGCGCCAAGGAGGTGCGGGTTCTGGCGCTCGCCCGCGTCGTTCGGCCGGGCGAGGGCACGGTTGGATAGGCGGGGGCACATAATTTCCCGGCATGCACTGGTGTGCGCTGCGGCGATTTGCTAATTTAGAAGCGTTCCAACAACGGAAATGGCCATGGCGACCAAGATCGAAATCTACTCCAGCCCCTTCTGCGGATATTGCGCGCGCGCGAAAAGCCTGCTGCGCCGCAAGGGCGTCGAATTCGTCGAATACGACGTGATGGAGCGTCCCGATCTGCGCGAGGAAATGGTGAAGCGCGCGGGCGGCGTGTCGACCGTGCCGCAGATTTTCGCCGACGGGAAACATCTGGGCGGCAGCGACGACATCCACGCGCTGGATGCGCAAGGCAAGCTCGACCCGATCCTCGCGCTTTAACGTTCCAACACGAATTCCAAGGTTTCGCGCGGGGTTTCGCGCGCCGGCTGGCTGCGCAGCAATTTGCCGTTGGGCCGCATGCCCAGTTTGCGCGCGACCGCCAGCGACGGCGCGTTGTCGGGCAAGGCGCCGGCGGTGAGGCGCGTCATCTCCATCGACCAGCAGAATTCGACCAAGCGCGCCGCCGCTTCGAACGCGTAGCCGTTGCCTTGATGCGGGATGGCGATCCACCAGCCCAGATCGCCTTCCTTGCCGGGCCCGTCGAGTGCGACGCCGACACCGCCAATGACACCGGGGGCGATGGCACCCGCTGCGTCGCGACGTTCGATCACGAAGGATAAGGCGCGTGCGGCTTCGATCGATGCACGCACATCCGCGATCCAGGACCGCGCATTCTCGATCCCGTAGGGATGGGGGATATTCGCGGTCCAGCGCGCGATTTCCCATTCCGTGAGCCACGCGGCCAAGGCTTCGGCGTCGGCGTCGTTCGGTACGCGCAAAACCAAGCGCGGCGTTTCCAGGCGCAGATCGAGCGGGTTCACGTCACGGCTGAACGCGGACGTGATTGACCACGGCGCGCACGTCTTCGGTTTCGCGCGCCAGATTCAGCGCGTGGTTGAGTTCGGCCTGGCTCAGCGCGCGGCCGAACAGATAGACCGTGCCATTCACCGCGCGCACGCGGAAATTTCCGCTGGTGATGCCTTTTTCGGCCAGCAGCTTCACGCCCATCTTCTGCTCGATGGCGAGGTCCTTGGCCGTGGCGCTGAAGCCGCCTTGGTCGGTCACTTGAAGCTCGTTGATGACCTGCGACACGCCCTGGACGCCGCGCGCCAATTCCTCGGCGCGGGTTTTCATCCGCGCTTCTTTGACCGAGCCCGTCAGCATCATTCGCCCGACATACACGTCGGTCGACACGTCGCGGAACAAGGCGCCCGATTCGCCTGCGACCGCGCGGTTGAAGGCCAGCAGGATGCGGTTGTCCTCGGTGATCTGCGCGGTCGTGCGCGATTCGGTGGCGAGGCGTGCGACGGTCGACACGCCCGGCGGCGCGCCGCAAGCGGCAAGGCTCGCCAAAGCGGCGAAGGCGATCAAAGCGGCGGCGATGCGGCGCATGGGCGTTCTCCCGGTTGGAACCGGCCTTAACCGTACAACGCTTCGAGCCGATCGCCATAGACCCCGCGCACGATATGACGGCGAACTTTTAATGTCGGCGTCATCTGCTCGTTCTCGATGGTGAAGGCCTGTGTCGCGATCAGGAAGCGGCGCACGCGTTCGGGCTGGGGCAGTTTGGCGTTGGCGCGTTCGATCGCCTTTTCGGTCTGGGCGTTGATCGAGAAGGGAACATTCTGGATCGACGTGGCGCGCTTCGTGGCGGTGACGATGATGTCGTTGCCGTCATCGACGTCCTGCGCCTGCGCGGCGGTAAAGGACGAAAGCATCGCGAACGTCGCGACGCCGGCAGCCAAGCACAGCTTGCGCTGAGTGTAAGAGCTATTCATGCATCTTCCCCTATGTCTTATGTCGCTGTTCTGCAGGAGCAGTGATGCCATCCCCATGGTTCTTTGCCAGGGGTCGATGGCGACAGCCGATTATGATGTCGTTAGTGCATCACCACTCCGGTGCGACATGGGTTATGCCCCAGGATGTGGCAGAGGATCGCGGCCGGGGGTAGCCGGATATTCTCCCTGACCCGGGAAATCACTGGAGTCGTTGCATAAAAGTCACGGTCGCGGAATGACGCGTGGGGGCCTGGAATGGGGCGGGAAGGGCAGATTTCTGCCGATCCTGAGGGGTGTCAGGGCGCGGGTCGCGATGCC
>JAIUNH010000075.1 GCA_020161965.1 Pseudomonadota bacterium | reverse complement strand
GCAATCGGCACCGGCTTCGGCCAAGCGCTTGCGCAAGGCCGAGACATAGACCTCGATCGCGTTCGACGCGATTTCGTCGCCGAAGCCGTACAGCGCGTCTTCAAGCTGGGCGCGGCTGACGATCTGGCCGGGGCGACGGGCGAGTGCCCCCAGCACGCCCAACTCGCGCCGCGTGAGTTTGAGATCCTTGCCGTCCACCTTCGCGACCTGGCCTTCGACGTCGACCGCCAGATTGCCGAGGCCCAGCGTGGCGCCCGCCAAGGCGGTGGGCCGGCGCAGCAGCGCTTGCATGCGCGCGACCAGCTCCTCCACGTCGAACGGCTTGGCGAGGTAATCGTCGGCACCCGCCTTCAACCCGGCGACGCGCTGATCGGCACGGCCACGCGCCGACAGAATCAAAATCGGGAACTGACGCTTGGCGCGGCGCAACTCGGCAAGGAAGTTCAAACCGTCGCCGTCGGGCAGGCCCAGATCGAGCACGAGCGCGTCGTAAGAAACGCCCGCGAGCGCCGAACGTGCGGCTTCCACGTCGCCCGCCGTATCGGCGGCATAACCCGCCCGGCGGAGTTGGGCGCGGGCGAGATCGGCCACATCTTCGTCGTCGTCGACAATCAGAATGCGCATGGCGACTAATTCTATACCATGATTCGCGTAATGTTTACCGGCCTTTGGGTCCGATTCCGCCCACCCGGCGGTTCCATCTGGTCGAGATAGGCTCTAGGCTTCGCCCGATATGTTCAACCCGCGCAAATGGCTCGTCGATCGCAGCGCCGCCCTGACCCTGGCGGCATTGGCGCTGCCGGGCTTGGTGGCGTTGTGGATCGGGGTCGATATCCATCGCGAAACGCGGGCGGCGGCCGAAGCCGCGCGGGCCGGATTCGTGCGGCTGACGGCGGTCGAGGATATGCAAGGCCGCTTGCAAAGTGCGGCACTGGCCATGCGCGACGGGCTGAACGACCCGGGCCCGCGCGCCTGGGACCGCTTCGACGACGCCGTCGCGCGGCTGCAAGTCGCCCTGCAAACCCTGCGCGATTTGACCCGCCCGGGCGACTCTTCGGTCGAACCGCTGGCGCAAATGATCGTGCGCGGGATCGAGCTCTGGCGGGAGTTTCGCGAACTCGACCGCCTGAATCGCACCCAGGAAGCGCTGGATCGGATCACGCAATCCGATTACCGCGTCAACGGCGTTCGGATCGTCGAAGCCGTGCGGCAATTGATCCTGGACGAGCGCGCGGCCGCGATCGCCCGGCAAAGCGAGCACGAGATCAATATCGATCGGAAGCTCGTCTGGCTCACGATTTCGGGCGCCGTGCTCGCCTGCCTTCTCGTTCTCGCCTTGCGGATGAATGCGCGCGACGCGGAAAAGCGCGCGGCGGATGCGCAGCGCTGGCGCCTGGCGCTCGACACGATGAGCGACGGCTTGATCTATTACGACGAGAACGGCGCGCTGGTGATGTCCAACCCGCGCGTCGGCGCGATGTTCCCGCAAATCGCCGATGTCTTCGTGCCCGGCATGCGTTTCGACGAGGTGCTGCGCCGCGCGCATGCGGCCGGCATTCTGAACGATCCGGCCGGGATCGACGCGCATATCGAGCGCCGCCGCGAAGAGCGCCGCATGGCGACGCAACGCCGCGAATTGGTGCTGACCGACGGGCGCACCATTCTGCTTCGCGAGGCGAACACGCCCGAAGGCGGCCGCCTGCTGGTCCTGTCGGACGTGACGGCCGAGAAATCCGCCGACCGCGCGAAAGCCGATTTCGTGTCGACCGTCAGCCACGAATTGCGCACGCCGCTGACCTCCATCTCCGGCGCGCTGGCGCTGGTGGGGGCCGGAACGGCCGGCGACATGGCGCCCAAGGCGCGCCAATTGGTCGATATCGCCAATCGCAACGCCGAGCGCCTTGCCCGCCTCGTCGACGATCTTCTCCAGGTTCAACGATTGGAAGCGCCGATCGACGATCTCAAGCTCGTCCCCGTGCCGCTCGATGCGCTGCTCGACCGCGCGGCGCGCGAGATCGGCCCGATGGCGCTGAAACGCGGCGTGCATGTGGCGCGCACCGGCCACGTGCCGGGCGACGTGCTGGTGTGGGGCGACGAGCATCGCTTGATCCAGGTGCTGCACAATCTTCTGTCCAACGCGGTGAAGTTCTCGCCGGCGGGCGAGCGCGTGGAGCTCGCCGCGCGCCGCGGCGGCGACCATTGGCGCGTCGCCGTATCCGATCGCGGGCCCGGCATTCCGCCCGCCTTCCGGGGCCAAGTCTTCCAGCGTTTCGCCCAAGCCGATAGCGGCGACACGCGCGCGCGCGGCGGCACGGGGCTGGGCTTGTCGATCGCCAAGGCGATCGTCGATAAATTGGGCGGGCGCATTTCGTTCGAAACCGAAATGGGGACAGGCACGACCTTTACGATCGAGCTGTCGACCGCCGAAGCGGAGAGATCGGCATGAGCAAAACGACCTTGCGGAAAGTGATGCTGGTCGAGGACGACCCGGATATCCGCGAGATCGCGGAAATGGCGCTGGGCACGGTCGGCGGGTTCGACGTGATGGCCTGCGCCTCGGGCGGCGAAGCCTTGCGCCGGGTCGATGCCTTCGCGCCGCAGCTTGCCGTCATCGACGTGATGATGCCCGCGATGGACGGGCCCACCTTGTTCGCGAGTTTGCGCGCCCGCCCCGAAACCGCGAAGCTGCCCATCGTGTTCATGACCGCGAAAGTCCAGCCCGAGGAAATCGTGCGCTGGCAAGCGCTGGGGGCGGCCGACGTGGTCGCCAAGCCGTTCGATCCGCTGACCCTGGCCGACCGCTTGCGCGCGGTCTGGGACAAATTAGATGTCTGACGCCGATGACGATCCCGTCGCCGCGGCGATCACGCGTTTCCATCAGCGCTATCCCGCGCGCGTCGCCGAAATCGAAACCGCCTGGAAAGCGGGCGACTATGCCGCCGCCGAGACCGCGTCGCATCGTTTGAAGGGGGCCGGCGGCACGTTCGGCATGGCCGAAGCGAGCGCGATCGCCTATCGGCTGGAGCGCGCTTTTGCGGAGCGGCGGCTCGACACCGTCGCCGCCGATATCGCCGCATTGCGCGAATTGGGGAAGTAGCTTTGGAAATCGTTCTTCTGGGTACGGGCTGCCCGCAATGCGACCCCGATCGCCGGGGCCCTGCGACCCTCGCGATCGGCGGCGATGCGCGCATCCTGATCGATTGCGGATCGGGCGTGACGCAGCGTTTGGTCGAAGCGGGCACCAACGGGGCCGCGATCGACGCGCTGTTTTTGACCCATCTGCACAGCGACCATCTGGTCGATTTCTACCAGCTGGTGATTTCCAGCTGGCATCAAGGCCGCGCCCGCCCGCAACGCGTCTTCGGCCCACCGGGGACGCGCGATTTCGTCGACGGCACGATGGCGCTATGGGCGGCGGAGCTTGCGCAGCGCGTGGCGCACGAGAAGCGCGCTTCGACCGAAGCCTTCAAGATCGAAACGACCGAGCTGGTCGCGGGCGACCTCATCGCCATCGGGAACGCGCAAGTGCGCGTCGTGCCCGTGGCGCATCAACCCGTCAAACACGCTTTCGGTTTCGTGATCGAGGCCGACGGCCAGAAAGCCGCGTTCAGCGGCGACACGGCCTATTGCCCCGAATTGATCGCGGCGGCGAAGGGGGCGGACGTGCTCGTCCACGAATGCTTCCTGCACGCGGAGATGAAGCCCGTTCCCGGCGTGCGTTCCGCCGCGACGGTCGATGCGGTGCGGTCCTATCACACGCCGCCCGAAGATGTCGGCCGCGTGGCGCAGGAAGCCGCTGTCGGCTGCCTGCTGCTCAATCATTTCGTGCCGGTGCGCTTCGACCGGGATGCCGCGTTGGATGCGGTGCGCCAAGCCTATAAAGGCCCCGCAATCGTGGGCGAAGATCTGATGCGCTACGATATCGCGACGCGGCGCCTGACCCATCGCGGCGGCTTGATCGGTTTTTGAACATGGATTACGGCCCGTTCCAGCGCCCGGCACCGGGTACGCTCGCGGTCGATCACATCGCGCATTGGGTGCCCGATCGCGCGGCGGCCTTCGACGAATTGGTGCGATTGGGTTTCGCGCCCACGCCGTTTTCCGAGCAGTTTACGCGTGCGAATCCGGATGCGCCGCCCGTGTCGGCCGGGACCGGCAATCATTGCGCGATGCTGGAACGCGGCTATCTCGAATTCCTCGCCCCCATCGCCGATACGCCGAACGCCGCGACGTTGCGGAACGGCATCGCGCGCTATACGGGCGTGCATCTGATCGCCTTCGGCACGGTCGAACCCGACGCGCAGCATGCCAGGCTGATGCGCGAAGGCTTCGCTCCGCTCGATCCCGTCGCCTTGCAGCGCGCGATCGAGACGCCGGACGGACCACGCACCGCGCGGTTTTCCGTGGTGCGTACCGCCGCCGGCGCGATGCCGGAAGGTCGGGTGCAATTCGTCGAGCACAAGACGCCCGAATATTTATGGCAGGCGCGCTGGATTTCGCATCCCAACACGGCTTACGCGCTGACCCGCGTCCATCTTTGCGTCGCCGATCCCGCCGAGGCCGTCGCGCGTTTCGCGCGCTATACTGGCCTTCCCGCAACGACGATCAACGACGCCCCCGGCATCGCCGGCGCGCGCGGCGATTTGGTGTTCCGCGACGCCGCCGCCATGAAGGCCGCGTTCGGCATTGCCCCGCCCGCCTTGCCCTGGATCGCCGGCTATACGCTCGCCTGCCGGGATTTGACCAAAGTACCGGCGGGGCGTGAGACGGCGCATAAGCGCGTTGTCGTGCCCTCGCCCGCTTTGGGCGGCGTCATCGAGTTCGAAGAAATCTAGGCCGGCGCCTAATTGACGTATTCGAGCGGGATCAGCGCGTCGGTTGCCGGGCGTTCCAGCTGCACGACGAAGGCGATGCGCCCGTCGACGAAGCGCAATTCCTTGCGCGCGCGCATCGGCAACGGAATGCCAGTACCCTTGCAGTGGCGGATCATCGCTTGCGACAGCGCGGAGGCGTCGAACTCGACCGGCTTGGGCGGCTCGCCCTTCTTGGCGTAGACGAGTTTCACCGTGAAAGACGCGCGATCCACGCCCATCTTGATCACGCGGCCGGGCGGCAGCTTCATGCCTTGCGTGCGCGCGTGCTCGATCAGCGCCACCACGATTTCCCGGTCTTCGAAGAAGACGATGCGATACTCGCTGCTCACGTCGAAAAGCGAACCCTAAAATGAATGCCGGAATACCGTCCGAGGATACGCCATCCCCGGTTCAGAATCGATCCTTGGCCGAACGAATGGCCGCGAAAACCACCGCCGCATCGCGACCTTTAAGTCCGTAGGTCGCGGCCAAAGCCGGATCGTCGGCCCGCAGGAAAGGGTTCGTCGCCTTCTCCACCCCCAACAGCGAGGGTACGGTCGCGTCGCCCTTGGCGCGGGCGGCGTCGATTTCGCCGGCCCTTGCGGCGAGGGAAGTATTGTCGGGATCGGCGGTCACGGCGAAGCGCGCATTGGACTGGGTGTATTCATGCGCGCAATAGACGCGCGTGTCGTCGGGCAACGCGCGGAACTTCAGCAGCGAGGCCCACATCTGGTCCGGCGTGCCTTCGAATAACCGGCCGCAACCCAGCGCGAACAGCGTGTCGCCGCAGAACAACGCCTTCTCGTCCGCGAACCAGAAGGCGATATGGCCCCTGGTATGTCCCGGCACGTCGAACACCCGCGCGGTCGCGTCGCCCAACGTCACCGTATCGCCTTCCGCCAAGGCCAGATCGATGCCCGGAATTCGGTCGCGATCGGCCAACGGACCGACGATTCGGCAGCCATAGCGCGTCTTCAACGCCAGGTTCGCGCCGACGTGATCGTTATGGTGATGGGTATTCAGGATATGGGTAAGCCGCCACCCGGCGCGGTCCAATACGGCCACAACCGGTCCTTCGACCGCCGGATCGACCACGGCGACGACCCGCGCGCGGTCCAGCCCGAACTGCGCCGCCGCATCCAGCGTGCAGCGATTGTCGGTGCCGTAGACCGAAGGCTGCACGATCACCATGCGCCCGATGCCGAGCGCCTCCGCGACGCGCAGATACTGCGGGATCAGCGCCGCCGGCGGGTCGTAGTGGCGGCCGGCATCGAGCGGAAACCGGTCATACGGCCCGAAGATGTGAAAGTGGCAGTCGCAGGCGAGTGCCGGCGCGCGCCAGGACGGGCGCGGCACGGCATCGAGCGGCGGCAGGCAGGGCTGCATCAGGTGGTCCCGGTCAGCTCGCGCCGCACGATGGCCGCACCTTCGACCATGGCGCGCATCTTCCCGTCCGCGACGGCGCGCGGCAGGTACTTCATGCCGCAGTCCGGCGCGACGATGACGCGTGCCGGATCGACATGCGGCAGCGCCCGGCGGATGCGCGCGGCGACCGTCTCCGGCGTCTCGATGGCCTGGTTCAGCAGGTCGATCACGCCGAGGATGATGGTCTGTTCCGGCAGGTGCTTCAGCACCGTCGTGTCGAGGTTGGACTGCGCCGTCTCGATCGAGATCTGCCGCACCTTGCAGCGGCAGAGTTCGGGCAGGAAGGAATAGCCATTGGGCCGTTCATGGATGATGGCGGCGTAGCCGAAGCAGATGTGCAGCGCCGTCATGCCCTCGATGCCATCGAGCGCGCGGTTCACCGCCTCGACGCCATACTGCCGCGCCTTCTCGGGGCGCGCCTGGAGGTAGGGCTCGTCGATCTGCACGATGTCGGCGCCGGCGGCGAAGAGATCGCGGATCTCCTCATTGACGGCGGCGGCGTAGTCCAGCGCCATCTCCGCCTCGTCCTTGTAGAAGTCGTTCTGCGCCTGCTGGGCCATGGTGAAGGGACCGGGCACGGTGATCTTGATCATCCGGTCGGTGTTGGCGCGCAGGAAGCGCACGTCGCGATCCTCCACCGCATGGCGGCGCCGGATGCGCCCGACCACGCGCGGCACCGGATTGGGATGCCCGCTGCGGTCGGGCGCGGTGCCCGGATTGTCGATGTCGACGCCGTCGAGCGCGGTGGCGAAGCGGTTGGAATAGGATTCCCGCCGCATCTCGCCATCGGTGACGATGTCGAGGCCCGCGGCTTCCTGCGCGCGGATCGCCAGCAGCGTCGCATCGTCCTGCGCCTGGTCGAGGTATTCGGGCGCCACGCGCCACAACTCGCGGGCCCGCACGCGCGGCGGGAAGCGCCCGGCGAGCTTCTGCCGGTCGATCAGCCAGTCGGGTTGCGGATAGGAGCCGACCAGCGAGGTCGGCAGCAGCGTCTGGGTCATGGCGAATCCTCCACCCGGCACGCTACCCGCCGGCCACCGCATCGACCAGGGACGGACCTTCCGCGCCGCCCCGCGCAATGCAACCATCGCGGCAAGAACGGTCCAGGGGATGGAAGCGATGGCGGCGAAGGAAGCGGACTACGTCATTCTCGGCGGCGGCTCCGCCGGCTGCGTCATGGCCGCGCGGCTGTCGGAGGACCCGGCCTCGCAGGTCGCGCTGCTGGAAGCGGGACCGTGGGACCGCAACCCCTGGATCCACATCCCGATGGGCTTCGCGCGGCTGTACGTGACGCGGAAATTCGACTGGAACTACCAGACGGAGGCCGAACCCGAACTCGGCGGCCGCAGCCTCTATTGGCCGCGCGGGCGCGTCATCGGCGGGTCGGGCAGCGTCAACGGCCTGGTCTTCCTGCGTGGATCGCCGCGCGACTACGACCGCTGGTCGCAATCGGGCGCGCGCGGCTGGTCCTATGACGACTGCCTGCCGGCGTTCCGGCGGATGGAGACCTTCGCCGGCCCCGACAGCGAGTTCCGCGGCAAGGACGGCCCCGTGCAGGTGGGCGAGGTGCCCGAACCCTCCGAGGGCTGCCGGGCCTTCGTCGAGGCCTGCACGCGGCTCGGCTTCGAACGCAACCCCGACAACAATGCCGCCTGGTTCGAGGGCGTGGCGCCGAACCAGCTCAATGTCCATCGCGGCTGGCGCTGGTCGCCGGCGACCGCCTACCTGAAGCCCGCTCTGCACCGGCCGAACCTGCATGTGGAGACCGAACGCGTCGGCCAGCGCATCCTGTTTCGCGACGGCCGCGCCGTCGGCGTCGTGGTCCGCGGGCCGGACGGTGACGAGACCTGGCTGGCCCGGCGGGAGGTCATCGTCTGCGCCGGCGCGATCGAGAGCCCCAAGCTGCTGATGCTGTCGGGCATCGGCGACGGCGCGGCGTTGCAGGAGATGGGCATCCCCGTCACCGCCCATGCGCCGGAGGTCGGCAAGAACCTGCAGGACCACTTCATGGTCCGCTACGCCTTCCGCACCAGGCCCTGCGGCACCTTGAACGAGATCATGGCGAACCCGGTCCGCGCGGCCGGGCTCGGGCTTGGCTGGTTCCTGCGGCGGAAGAACCAGATGGCGGTCGGGGCCTCGGAAGCCAGCCTGTTCGCGCGGGTCCTCCCGGGGTCCGAGGAACCGGAGGTCCAGTTCCAGTTCGTCAATTTCAGCCTGGGCGACCAATCGCGCGGGGCGAGTTCGCTCGCCAGGTATCCCGGCTTCACCTTCAATTTCTGTGTCTGCCGGCCGGACAGCCGCGGGGAGCTGACGCTGCGGGCGCCGAATGCCGACATCAAGCCCGTGATCCGCGCGAACTACCTCAGCGCGGCCTCCGACATCCGCATCATGCTGGAGAGTGCGAAGCTCGGCCGCCGCATCGCCGCGACGCAGCCCTTCGCCGGGCTGATCGAACGCGAGGAGTTCCCGGGGCCCGGCACGCAAAGCGACGACCAGGTGCTGGACTACATCCGCGCCAATGGCGCGACCGTCTATCACCCCTGCGGCACCAACCGGATGGGCTCGGACGAGCGGTCGGTGGTGGATCCCGAACTGCGGGTGCGCGGCGTGTCCGGGCTGCGGGTGGTGGATGCGTCGGTCTTCCCGCTGGTGCCGTCCTCCAACATCCATCCTGCGGTGTTGATGCTGGCCGAACGCGCGGCGGAGATGGTGCGCAAGGCTGCCTGAGCCGCTTCCGTCCGCGCCGGCCCGCGGCGTGTCCGGACCGCCATCCGGTTCCCATTGGCGTCGCCATGCGACACCAATGGGACGCGGACCATCGACCAGGCGCGAGGCCCCTGGCCGCCGTCGGGTCGCGACGGCGCCACGGCCTCGCGATCGGTTTCCTACCGCTTCCGGCGGATCACGCCGAGGCCGGCCAGACCAAGGCCGAACAGGGCGAGCGACATGGGCTCAGGCACCGGCACCACCTGTTCGATCGAACCGATGCTGAAGTTGTCGAAGGCGAAGACGTCGCCGCTGCCGCCCGTCGTGAGGAAGGCGATGCTGGTGTACTGAACGGCGGTGTCATAGAAGCCGAAATACAGCACGGAACCGTCCGCACGCCCGCTTGCCGCGGCCGGGACGTTCAGGAGCGACGTCGCGCCGCCGGTATCCGTCAGGCGCAGGACGACCGTGCCGCTGAAGTCGCCGATGTCGATGCCGTAGAATCCGAAGGCGGCAACCGGGGCGCTGAAGGTCACCGTGATCCCGCCCGTGCCGGCGTCGGCCTCCCAGAAGCGGGACGACGTGGCGGACGGCACGCTGTACCGGCCGAAACCGTTGGTCGTGCCGGGCGTGACCGAGGCAACCGAGCCGGGGCCGTTGATCGTCGCCGTGCCGGCCGCGCCGAAGTTGATGGCGAGCGGCGAACTGCCCGAACGCGTCTCGAAGGTTTCGGTGCCGACACCGGCAAGGTTCGCGAAGAGGGCGTTGCGGGCCGCGTCGGCATTGGGCGTGGAGGCCAGCGCCACGTTGGCATTGCCGTTCGCGTCGATGCCTGAGAAGACGACCGGCGCGGCCTGCGCACCTGCGAAGCCCATGGCCGCAAAGAACAGGGTCGAGAGGGCAACGCCCGACCTGAGTGTCTGCATCTGCGAGTTCCTTCCTCGGATTGCCGGCGGGGTCCACTCCCGCTCGAATTTCCGAGAAGCAATTCGCGTGCCGTTATAATTTCCTTATTATATCAAGTAGATGGCGCTCTGTCGTCCGCAAGAATGCGGACGCATGTAAACAATGCCAACGGTCGGGGGACGCTCGGGGGAGGCGGCGCGGCCGCTGCGTGCCAGGCGGGAAGGGCAGGGTGCTGCCTGGCGCCTCACGCCTCGACGCTGGTCGTCATCGTCGCGGCGATCGGTGTCTGGACCGCTTCCTCGGCCAGCACCCGCCAGCTTCCGCCCATCAGCACCTCGCTCGGGCGGAAGCGGGCCTTGTAGGCCATCTTCCGGCTCTCCGGCACCCAGTAGCCGAGATAGACATAGGGCAGGCCCAGCTCGCGCGCGCGCGCGATGAGCCACAGGACGATGTAGGTGCCGATCGAGCGCTTCTCCTCGCCCGGGTCGTAGAAGGAATAGACGGCCGACAGCCCATCGGAGAGCCGGTCCGTCAGGCAGGCGCCAAGTAGCCGGTCGGCACCGTCGCGCAATTCGACGATGCTGCTGCTGATCGGCGTGTCCTCGACCATGGCGCGGTAGTCGTAGAAGCCCATCGCCGCCATGTCGCCATCGGCGTGCCGCACCTTCTGGTACCGGTTGAACAGCGAGAACTGTTCGGCGCTCGCGCGCGGCGGCATCTCGGCGGCGATGACGCCGGCATTGTCGCGGGCGACGCGCCGCTGCGTGCGGTCGGGCTCGAAGGCGCGCGCATCGATGCGGATCGGGATGCAGGCCTGGCAACCCGGGCAGACCGGCGAATAGGCGATGTTGTGGCTGCGCCGGAAGCCGGCGCGGGAGAGGCGGTCGTGCAATCCCTCCGCATCCGCGCCGGCGAGTTCCGTCACCACCTTTCGTTCGGTGCGACCGGGCAGGTAGGGGCAGGGGAGCGGTGCGGTCGTGTAGAAGAACTGCGGTCGGCGGACGGAACGCTGCAGCATCTGTGGGTCCCTGGTGTCCTGCCCGCGAAGCTCGTCGCGTGCCGCGACGAAAGGAATGAGACGCAGGCCGCCCGGAATGACGGCCGGTGGCCCGGGAACGAAGCCGCCGCGGCCGCGGCGTCCTTCACTATCCGGATGATAGTGTCGGCGTCCGGAAGGCCGGAATCAACCACCGCTCGGGATCAGGGCAGCAACCGCAGGCGGCCGGCCGGCTCGCCCTCGATCGGCCCCAGGCGCAGCAGGGCCCCGTCGCGCCAGGCCGGCAGCAGGTCCGACCAGTGCCGGCTCATCGGGTGGCCCGACTGGCCGGTGGCGATCACGACCCAGGCGCCGGCCGGGTCCGACAGGTCGAAGACGCCGCGGAAGCCCGCGCCGTGGATGTTGTC
>JAIUNH010000074.1 GCA_020161965.1 Pseudomonadota bacterium | reverse complement strand
CTATGGCCGGGACCGGATCGTGGAGGCCGGCTCCGGCCATCCCAAATCGCTGCATCTGCGTCCGACGATCGCGTCGGTCCAGGCGGGTACGCAGGCGCTGTTGCTCGGTGCTGCGCGCAACGCGCGGGCCGAAGACAATTCGATGTCGTCGACTCTCATCCTGCCCGCCGATGCCGAATTTTGGCTCGGCGGGCGCAAGCTCGAGATATTCAACGCTGCCAGCCGATGGCGCGCCGATCCGGTCGCCGAACGCGACCGCACCGCCATCGACATCGTGGCCGACGGCGGCCGGACGGAACTGCGCATCGTCGATCATAGCAATGCCGCCGGCATCGGTGTTATGCGGCTGCTGCCGGCGGCGCCGGGCGATCGTTTCGTCATTTCGGCGGAGCTCGCGGGCGGGCCCGTCGCGCTCTATCTGAATTTTCTCGACGCCGGCGGCCGGGTGATCGGCGCGGAGAATATACGCGGCGTCCGGCCCGATACTGCGCGGTTTTCCCGCTTCGATTTCGCCGCGACGGCGCCCGACGGAACGGTCCAAGTCAAAGCATGGCTTTACTCGGCGATCGCCAACCGCACGGAATTGCGCGTGCGTGACCTCGCGGTCGATCGCACGCCCGAATCCGGCGCCGCCGGGCGCGTCGCGGAATTCGACTTCGCGCCCCATCGGGCGGATGATATCGCGGTCCCGACGGGATCGACCTTGACCGTCCGGCGCGAGGGCGCGGCGCTCGCGATCCGCCCGCTGGGCGTTTGGGGAGCCGATGCGACACCCGTCGCATTCCGCTTGATCAACGACGGGCTCATCTTCGGCGCGGTGCGCCTGACGGCAATCCAGGCCGAAACGCGCGTTGCGGGCCAAGGCGTCGCCGCCTTGTGGCTGATGGGCGGCGAGGACGTCGCGAGTGACGCGGCGTTCGCCGCGTTCCGAACAACGGCGAATGCCGTTCAAACACGCGTGACGCGCGACGGCGAGCATGTCGGATTGGAAGCGTCGGGCGGGCAAGCGCCGCTGGGATTCGTCTACGATCTGGCGCGCAACAGCTACGTTTCGCGGACAGGCGTGCCCGAGCAACTTGACGGCGCGATCGTCATCGACGGCAAGAAGCTCGAGCGCTGACCTGTTGTCCCGGCGTTAGGCCAAAGCCGCCTTGATCGTTACGGCGATCGGCGTGGTCGGGCGGCCGATCAGGCGTGACAAAGTACGACTGTCGTCGAATAACTGTCCCTTGGCCGCATGGGCGTCCGCATCGGCGATCGCGTTGGCGAAACCTTCGGGCAGGCCGAAGGATTTGAGCGCATCCGCATAGGCGGCTTGCGGCAGATCGTTATAGGGAACCGCCTTGCCGGCCGCGCGAGACACTTCGGCCGCGAAATCGGCCATCGTGAACGCCGTATCGCCCGCCAGCTCGTAGATCTTGCCGGCGTGCGATGCGTCGAGCAGGGCGACGGCCAGCGCTTCGGCGTAATCCGCGCGTGCCGCCGTCGCGATCTTGCCCGTGCCCGACGCGCCGATCAAAGCGCCATGCGCGACCGAGGCTTTCAACGCGCCGGTGTAATTCTCGGTGTACCAGCCATTGCGCAGGATGGTGTGCGGAACACCCGACGCGGCGAGCGCCTTCTCCGTTGCTTGGTGGTCGAGGGCGAGCCACATCCCGGACTCGAAGCCCTTCAGAATGCTGGTGTAGACGATGCGCTTCACGCCGGCTTTTTTCGCGGCGTCGATCACGTTGCGATGCTGCCCGGCGCGATCGTTGAAATCGTTGGACGAGATCAGCGCCAGCGTTTCCACGCCCTTCAAGGCGGCGGCGAGCGTTTCGGGCTTGGTGTAGTCGGCCGTGCGCGCTTCGACACCCAAATCGGCAGCCTTGGCGGGATCGCGCACCAGGGCGACGATTTTGCTGCCGGGCGCGCGGCGCTTGAGGGCGGCAATGGCGAGGCGGCCGAGGGCGCCCGTGGCGCCGGTGATCGCGATGGTCATGATTCACTCCTGGTTTGCGTCTAGCGATGCCGGGAGAGTTCGTTATCGACGCGGAAAAGGAAAGTAGGCACGCAAAAGTAAGTAGCGTTCGTACGGGCAACTTTTGCAGTATTGACGGTGTAGGACGATTGTCCTAAATATTTTCAATGATCCTTCAAACCCGTGCCGAAATCGTCGCCCGGGCCGACGATTTGTTCTACCGCCAGGGCTACGAGCGCACGTCCTTCGCCGATATCGCGGCGGCGGTGAAGATCTCGCGCGGCAATTTCTATTATCACTTCAAAACCAAGGATGAGATCCTCGACGCGGTGATCGAGATTCGCGCCGCGCGCACGGCCGCGATGCTCGACGGCTGGGCGGCAGGCGCCAAAACGCCGCGCGCGCGCATCGTCGCCTTTATCCGCATGCTGATCGATAACCGCGCCAAGATCATGCTTTTCGGCTGCCCGGTCGGCACGCTATGCGGCGAGCTGTCGAAGCTGGATCACGCCGCGCAGAAGGGTGCCAACAAGATCATGGCGCAATTCGCCGAATGGCTGACGGCGCGTTTCATCGAGGCGGGTAAACGCAAGAAGGCGCCGGACCTCGCCCGGCATTTGCTGGCGCGTGCTCAAGGCGCTTCGGCGCTTGCCAACGCTTTGCACGATGAGAAATTCATCCGCCGCGAAGTCGCCGCGATGGAAAAATGGCTCGATGGCGAATTGGACGTAAAACGAAAAAAGGCGAGGGGATAATGGCCGGAACTTTCATGGGGACCGACGGCAAGCATCGTTGCCGCTGGTGTGCGGCGTCGCCCGAATACGTCGCCTATCACGACGACGAATGGGGCTACCCCGTCGGCGACGATCGCCGCTTGTTCGAGAAGATTTGCCTCGAAGGCTTTCAGTCGGGATTGAGCTGGCGGACGATTCTCGCCAAGCGCGAGAATTTCCGCGCCGCGTTCGCGGGCTTCGATTTCCATAAGGTGGCGCGCTTCGGCGAACGCGACGTGGCGCGCTTGTTGAAAGACGAAGGGATCGTCCGCCATCGCGGCAAGATCGAAGCGACGATCAACAATGCCAAGCGCGCGATCGAGCTTTCGAAAAGCGAAGGGTCGCTCGCCGCGTATTTTTGGCGGCATGAGCCAAAAGCGGGCGAACATGGCGGCCCGCAAAAGGCATCGATCTCGGCGACATCGGTCGCGCTCTCGAAGGATTTGAAAAAGCGCGGCTGGCGGTTCGTCGGGCCGACCACGATCTTCGCCTTCATGCAGGCAATGGGCCTGATCAACGATCATGCGGAAGACTGCGTGATGCGCAAAAAAGCGGCAAAGGTGCGCAAGGAATTCGTTCCGCCGCGCGGCAAAGCGACGTAATGGCAGCAATCCGTTTTTGCGGTGTCGCAATCGGCGTGATGCTCTCTATGTTCCAATCATGTCGAACACCGATTCCGAGGTGGCGCCGGGCCTAAGCCGGACCGCTGCTTTTGCGCTCGCGGCCGCCGCCGGTTTGGCGGTCGCCAACATCTATTACAATCAGCCGATGCTCGAAGTGATCGAGCGCGAGTTGCCGGGAGCGGCGACCGCCGCGATTCCGACGGCCACGCAGCTTGGCTATGCCGCCGGATTGCTGTTGCTCGTGCCCCTGGGCGATATCGTCGAGCGGCGCGGCTTGATCGTCGCGCATTTCATCGCGTTGGCCGTCGCACTCATTTTCGCGGCGATGGCGCCAGGCGGCCTCGCGCTGGCGGGGGCGTCGCTCGCCATCGGGGCACTCGCGGCGGTCGCCCAGCAAGTCGTGCCCTTCGCCGCGCATCTGGCGGGTCCGGCGAAGCGCGGTGCCGCCGTCGGCTTCGTGTTGTCGGGCTTGCTCACCGGCATTTTGTTGAGCCGCACGCTCGCGGGGTTCGTGGCGACGCATGCGGGCTGGCGCGAGATGTTCTGGCTCGCCGTGCCGCTGGCTTTGACGGCGGCGATCGCGTTGCGCTTCCTGTTGCCGCGCAGCGTGCCGGATGCGCCGTTGCCTTACTTCGCCGCGTTGCGCTCGATGGCGACATTGTGGATCGAGTTCGCGCCGTTGCGCCGCGCGGCGTTGACCCAAGCCGCGTTGTTCGCGTGCTTCACGCTGTTCTGGACCGTGTTGCCGTTCCGCCTTGCCGCGCCCGAGTTCGGTTTGGGCGCCGACATCGCCGGGCTGTTCGGTTTGATCGGTTTGATCGGCGTGCTGGCCGCACCGATCGTCGGCCGCGTCGTCGACAAAAGCGGCTCGGCCCATACGGTGTTGCTGGGCGCGTTGACCACGCTTGCCTCATGGCTCGTCTTCGGCGGCTGGACGGCGATACCGGGCATGGTGATCGGCGTCGTGCTGCTCGATCTGGGCCTGCAAAGCGCTTTGATCGCCAATCAACATATCGTTTTCGCGCTGCGACCGGCGGCGCGCTCGCGCATCAATACGGTGCTGATGAGCAGCATGTTCATTGGCGGTGCGGCGGGCTCGGCGTTGGGTGTGGCCGCATGGAACGCCGGCGGTTGGCTTTACGTCTCCGCGATCGGTATCGGGTTCGGCGCCATCGCCGTCGTGATTCAAATTCTCGCTTTCCGGCGCCGCGTGGCGTAGAGACCTCCCAACAAAGGGAGGATCACGACGCCATGAACGGAACCGAAAAGCCGCGCCTCGTCGCACCCGCGAACACGATCGACAGCCATATGCATCTTTACGATGCGACGACACCCGTGGCGAAGACGGCCGTCGTGCCGCCGCCGATTTGGGCGAATGTCGATGCGTATCGCAAAGTGCAGGCGCGTCTGGGCATTTCGCGCGCGGTCGTCGTACAGCCGTCAGCCTACGGTCTCGACAATTCGGTGACGCTGAACGGCGTCGCAGCTTTGGGCCGCGACAAGGCGCGCGCGGTCGTGGTCGTCAACGACGCGACGCCGGACGCGGAATGGCGCCGTCTTTCGGCCGCCGGCGCTTGCGGTCTGCGCATGCACATGTTGCCCGGCGGCGCCGTGGGCTGGGAGGATATGGCCTCGCTTGCCCGCAAGGCGGCCGATCACGGCTGGCATATGCAGATGCAAATGGACGGCCGCCATCTGCACGAGCGTGTCGATTTTCTGAAAACGCTGCCTTGCACGCTGGTCGTCGACCATGTCGGCAAGTTCCTGGAACCGGTGACGATCGAACATCCTGGCTTTAAGGCGCTGGCATCGCTGCTCGATACCGGTCGCGTCTGGCTGAAACTCTCCGCCGCTTACGAAGTGTCGCGCGCCGGCCCGCCCGATTTCCGCGACACCGGCGCGCTGGCGACGGAAGCCGCGCGTCTGGCGCCGGAGCGTATGGTTTGGGCCAGCAACTGGCCGCATGTTTCGAAGCTTGCCGACCCGCCGGACGACGCGGGCGAGCTCGACACGTTGCTTTATTGGATCGCCGATCCGGCCGTGCGTATGCGGATTTTGGTCGATAATCCCGCCAAGCTTTACGGCTTTACCGTTTGAGATCGCGCCCTGCGTGAAAAGCAGCTTGACGCTTTATCGCTTTAGTGTACCGTTTTACTAAATCGTTTTAGTAAACGCGTGTCATCGAACGGGAAGCGGCATAAGCCGCGACCGAAAAAGGGGAGAAACGCAATGAACCGTAAATCGTTCCTTCGCGGCGTCGCCGCAGCCGGCGCTTTGGCGCTGGCGGTCCTGGCGCCGGACGCCGCCGTCGCCCAGGCCAAGAAGCAAATCAAAATCTCGCACGCGACCGCCATCGACCTTGGCAACGACAACCACATGGTCGCGTGGGTGATGCGCAACTACATCAACGAATTCTCGGACACGCTGGATGCGCGCATCTACGGCTCGAACCAACTGGGCGAGGAACGCGCTGTCGTCGAAGGCATGCAGTTGGGTGCGGGCGCCACGTGCCATGTCGGCGGCACGGCGATCCACAACAATTTCGTGCGCCGTATGGGCGTGCTCGATCTGCCGTTCATGTGGCAGGGCTACGATCATGCGCACAAGGTGCTGGATGGCGAAGTCGGCAAGTCGCTGGCCAAAGAATACGAGGCGCGCGGCATCAAGATCCTCGGCTGGCAGGATAGCTGGGGCTATCGCAACGTCGTGACGACGAAGAAGGAGATCAAGACGGCCGCCGATCTGAAGGGACTCAAGATCCGCACCATCCAGACGCCGACCTACGTCGCCGCGCTCAACGCGATGGGGGCGAGCGCCACGCCGATGGCGTTCGGTGAGGTCTACACCGCGTTGCAGACCGGCGTGCTCGACGGGTTCGAACATTCGCCGCCGGTCGTGTTCACCGGCAAGTATTACGAAGTCGCGAAATACGTGGCGCTGACGGGGCATCTGTTCGGGCCGACGGTCACCGCGTGCTCGATGCGCGAGTGGCAGAGCTTCACCGACAAGGAGCGTCAGGTACTGGCCGAAGCCGCGAAACTGGCGCAGGATATCAACCGCAATCTGTCGTCGCAGCGCGACGCCGAAGCGATCGATCTGCTGAAATCGAAGGGCATGATCGTCACGACGCTCGACAAGGCGCCGCTGGTTACGGCGGCGGCCCCCGTGCAGGACGAACTCGCCAAGCAGATCGGCGCCGAAGATCTGCTGCGCATCATCCGCGCGACCAAGTGACGTAGCCGGCCGGCGAGGGGACGATCCCTTCGTCGGCCGTTCCGTTCCCACGGAGAGTTTCCGATGCGTGCCGTACTCAACGCCGTCGACCGCGCGATGGAATTCGCGCTGTTCGCGATCTTCCTGGCCTTCTCGTTGGTCGGAGGCTTGCAGATCTTCAATCGCTTCGTGCTCGGCCTGCCGCTGAGCTGGAGCGAGGAATTCCAGAAATTCGGGCATGTGTGGATGGTGTTCATCGCCATCCCTGTCGCCTATCGCAAGGGTGCGCATATCGGCATGGACGCGATTCTGATCCGCATGCCGCAAGCGATCCAGCGCGCGATCGCGCTGATCTCGGAAATCATGTGGCTGATCCTGGCGCTCGCGATCGGCGTCTACACCGAACGACTGATGGAAGTCGCCAAGTTCCAGGATAGTCCCGGCCTCGGCCTGCGGATGGACTGGGTCTATGCCGGCATGGTCCTGGGCGCCATCTATCTCGCGTTGATCGCCGTGCGGCGCATCGTCGTCTTCTTTAAGCCTTCGCTCGCGGAGACGCTGGCATGACACTCGTCCTTCTCTTCGCGTTGCTGCTCGGCCTGATCACCGTCGGCATTCCGATCCTGCTGGTGATGGGCATCGTGGGCCTCGCGGGCATGCTGACGCAGCCCGCCTTGGTCCCGGCACTGTTCCCGCAGAAAATGTTCGCGATGCTGGACAATTTCAGCCTGCTCGCGTTGCCGTATTTCATTCTGGCGGGCGAGCTGATCTCGCGCGGCGGCATCTCCAAACGTCTGGTCGAGTTCGCCGAAGCCGTCGTCGGCCATTGGCGCGGCGGTTTGGGACACGCGTCGATCGTATCGTCGATGGTGTTCGCGGGCGTGTCAGGATCGTCGGTCGCGGATACCTCGGCGATCGGCTCGATCCTCGTGCCCGCGATGAAGTCGCGCGGCTACAAGCCTGGCTTTGCGGCGGCCCTGGTCGCTTGTGCCGGCACGATCGGCGCGATCATCCCGCCGAGCATGACGATGATCGTCTATGGCTCGATGTCGAACGTGTCGATCGGCGGTTTGTTCTTGGGCGGCATCATTCCCGGCATTTTAATCGGCATCGGCTTGATGATCGTCGTGGCGCTCTACGCGCGTCACCCCGATTTCCCCGAACTGCGGCGCACGACCGGCAAGTTCATGCTGATGGTCGTGGTCAAAGCGGCGGTGCTGGTGTGGCCGGCATTGATCGCGCCGGTGCTGGTGCTCGGCGGCATTCTGGGCGGCATCTTCACCGCGACCGAAGCGGGCGTCGTCGCCTGCTTCTACGGTTTCTTCATCGGCTTCTTCGTCTACCGCACCGTGAAGCTCAGCGACTTGCCGGAAATCTTCGTCCAAGCCGGGATCACCACGGCGCTTGTGTCGGGCATCATCGGCGTGGCGGGCGCGTTCGGCTGGCTGCTCGCCTATCTCAATTTCAACGATTTGGTGCTGCAAGCCATCGGCTCGGTCGCGGGTACACGCATCGCCGTGCTGCTGATCATGATGGCGATCATGCTCGTGCTCACGATGTTCGTGGATTCGATGGCGATCCTGATCATCATGATCCCGGTCGCGGTCATCATCGGGCGGAAATTCGGCATCGACGATTTCCACTTGGGGCTGCTGATGGTGATGGCGACGCAGATCGGCTCGACCACGCCGCCCGTCGCGGTGCTGCTGTTCGTCGCGACCAGTATCGCGGGCTGCACCTACAACGAAACGGTGCGGTATTGCTGGGCCTTTATCGCGGCGGAAGTCGCGGTTCTGGTTCTGGTGATCCTGATTCCCGAACTGGCGACGTGGATTCCCAGGATGGTTCTCGGCTAGAACGGTCCCATGTCGAACATCAACGATGTCGCGAAACTAGCGAAGGTTTCCATCTCGACGGTATCGAACGTCCTCAACGGGCGCACCGGCCAGATGAGCGAGGCCACGCTGGAGCGCGTGCAGCGCGCGGTCGAGAAGCTCGGCTATCGGCCCAACCAGGCCGCGCGCCAGTTGAAGACCGGCGAAGCGTCGATGATCGGGCTCCTGGTCCCTTCGCTTGGAAACCCGAGCTACGGCGTCGTGGCGCGGGAAATCGAGTTGGCCGCACTCGACCGCTACGGCTATCGCGTCGTCGTCGCCAATACGTATCGTGATCCGCGTCACGAGCGCGCCTTCATCGACGACATGGCCGCGCAAGGCGTGCGGGGTGTGATCGTCATTTCGTCCCTGTCGGACGAAAGCCATCTGGAGGAGCCGGCCGCGCGCGGCATGGTGGCGGTGAGCTACGACAGCCATTCGCGGCGCAACGCGCGCCCGCTGCTCGATTACGTGTCGGCCGACAACGTCGCCGGCGCCAAACAGGCGGTCGAATATCTGATCGAGCTCGGTCATCGCACGATCGCGTTCCTCACGCCCGCGAGCTGGACGTTTAGTCGCGAGGAAAAGCGCGACGGCTTCGCGGCGGCGATCGACGTGGCGGGCGCTCGCGGTGTGATCATCGAGGGCGAGGTGACGCCGGGCTACGCCGACGCGGAAATGGCGGAGCTTGGTCAAAGCCTCGCCAAGAAGCTTTTACGTCATCGCGCCAAGCCGACGGCGGCGATCGCGATCAACGACATCATGGCGATCGGCTTGATCGCGGGCTTGAAATCGGAAGGCTTGTCGCTGCCCGCCGATATGTCGATCATCGGCATGGACGGCATTCCGCTGGGCGCGTTCACCGCACCGCCGTTGACGACGGTGAAGCTGCCGGTTCCCGAACTTGCGCGCACGATGGTCGATCGGATCATGCTGCGTTTGAAGAAACCCGAAACCACGCCGGCCGAGTTTCGTTTCGCGCCGTCGTTGCTGGTGCGCGGCTCCGCCGTTCCGCCCGCGAAATCGAAGCGGAGCTGAGAAGATGCGCATTCTGCTGACCCATACGCCATCGTTCCGCGCGAATTACTATGGCGACGAAGCGCTCGCGCGTTTGCGCGGGGCCGGCGACGTCGTCCTTCACGACAGCGAAACGCCGCTCGATCCGCGCGCGTTGATCGCCGCCGCGAAGGGGATCGACGTGATCGTCAGCGACCGGCAGACGGCCGCACCCGGCGAAGTCTTCGCCGCGCTGCCCGATCTCGCCGCCTATGTCCGCTGCGCCATGGATATCCGCAATATCGACGTCGACGCGGCGTCGAACGCGGGCGTGCTGGTCACGCGCGCGACGGCGGGGTTCATCGATTCCGTCGTCGAACTCGGTATCGGCTTGATGGTCGATCTCGCGCGCGGGGTCAGTGCGGCGACGAACGCCTATCGCGCCGGGCAGGCGCCCGTCGTGCGCATGGGACGGCAATTGGCGGGCGCGACGCTCGGCATCGTCGGTTTGGGCGCGATCGGACGGCGCTTGGCCGAGGCGGCCGCCGCGCTGCGCATGAAAGTCATCTTCAGCGATCCCGAAACGAAGACGCCGCCATCGGGTGCCTTGCAGCTTTCGTTCGCCGACGTGTTGGCGAAATCGGATTTCGTCGTTTGCTTGGTTCCCGCGACCGAGGCGACGCATCATCTGTTCAACGCGGCCGCGTTCGCGCGGATGGGGAAGGGTGCCTATTTCGTCAATCTAGCGCGCGGCGAATTGGTCGACGAAACGGCGCTGGAAGAAGCGCTCGATCGCGGTCATCTCGGCGGTGCGGCGATGGATGTCGGTATGGCGCCCGATCAGATGCCGATGATGCGCTTGGCCATGCGGGCCGACGTGGTCGCCACGCCGCATATCGGCGGATTGACGCCGCAAGCGATCGCGCATCAGGCCTTCGATACGGTACGCCAGGTCGAAGCTTTGGCGTCGGGCAAAATGCCCGACCTCGCGGTCAATCCCGCGAACGCGACGCGACTCGTGCGCTTCGGAATTCGTTACTGATCGCCGGTCCAGGCTTGCCGCGTATAGGTCGTCAGCGCCAAATCGATATCAAGCGCGATCGCCTTGGCGATGGCTTGCAGCACCTGCGCCATATCCATCGAATGATAATGGAGTGCTGCGAGGCGGATCAACTCGCAATGGAAGTAGTTGTAGCCGGCGATATAGAGATAGGGCGCCACTTTGCGCTTGTAGTGGATGGCGCCGATGCGGATCGATTGATCGACATACTCGTCGTTGAAATTGCCCGCGAACAGCAAATCCCAATGCCGGCGCTGCGCGGGCTTCAAATGCTTCTCGATGTCGTAATCGCGAAAGATGACCGACGTTGCCGGCATCTGAAGCACGAATTTGTAGAATTCGGCAATCATGTCATCGAGATTGGCGACGACCAGCGGATGGAACGCGCGCAAATTCGCGATCGTCGTGTCGGTGATGTTGAGCAAGTGCATGCGCTTGCGCAGATCGAATGCCGGCATCGGAGTCCTCTCCCAAGGCCGCAGAAAACAATTCACTCTAAAACATTGTAAAAATATAATACAGAATTTCGACATGAAAAACCCCCGGCCGTGCGACCGGGGGTTCTAGCGACGCGGGTTGTCGGAATAGACGCGGGATCGCAACGCCGCGTCAATCTAGACGGGCATCAGCTTACGATGCGGCTCGGGCGGCAGATCGACGGCGATGGGATCGCCCGCTGCGATGCGACCGCCTTTATGCACGATCGCCATCACGCCGGCCTTGCGGATCAATTCGCCATTCGCGTCGCGATCGAGCACGGCGGCGGTGAGACCCTTCTTGAAATTGTCGAGTTGCCCGCAGGGATTGCGCAGGCCCG
>JAIUNH010000073.1 GCA_020161965.1 Pseudomonadota bacterium | reverse complement strand
GCCGCAGGGCGTGCTCCACGCCGATTTCTTCCCCGACAACGTCTGCTTCCTCGACGGCAAATTCTCGGGGATGATCGACTTCTATTTCGCGTGCAACGACATCCTCGCTTACGACCTTGCCATCTGCCTCAATTGCTGGTGCTTCGAGGCGGACGGCTCGTTCAACGCGACCAAGGCGCGGCGCCTCGTTGCGGGCTATACGGGAACGCGTGCCTTGTCGGCCGCCGAAACCGCCGCCTTGCCGGTGATGGCGCGCGGCTCGGCGTTGCGCTTCTTGCTGACCCGGTTGTACGACTGGCTCAACCATCCGCCGGGCGCCTTTGTCCGGCCCAAAAACCCCCTCGAATACGCCAAAAAGCTGCGCTTCCATCGTGCCGTTCCCTCACCCTCCGCTTACGGACTTTGAAGGAGATGAAAATGCGCGCTGCTTTGATCGCCCTGCTATTGATTGCCACGCCTGCGTTGGCGGCCGAGCCGACCGTGCTGACGCTGGGCGAAAGCGCTGAGCGCGCCGTGCCCCAGGACAAGCTGTTCGTCAGCTTGCGCGCCGAAGCGACGGCGCCCAACGCCGCTGCCGTGCAGGCCGAGATCAACAGGCGCATGGATGCGGCAATCGCGCGCGCCAAAGCGGTGCAAGGCGTGGAGGTCGAGACCGGCGGCTATTGGACCAACGAGGAACGCCCGCAAGGCCAACCGCGCCGCTGGCGTGGTGCCGCGACGCTGGAAATCTCCGGCACCGATTTCGCGTCGGTCACTGCCCTTGCCGGCGGCTTGCAAGAAGCCGGGCTTGCCATGTCGGGTATGCGCTTTGACCTGCGCCGCGAGACCGCGCGCGCGGCGGAAGACGTGCTGACGCGTGAAGCATTGGCCCGCGTGCAGGCGCGTGCCGCCAGTGCGGCGGACGCCCTCAACATGAAGATCGCCGGCTATCGCGCGATCCGCGTCGGGGCCGTCAACGAACAGCCGCCGATGCGCCCGATGATGATGCGCGCCGCCCCGGCGATGGCGTCGGCCGATGCCGCCCCCGCCCCGAGTGCCGAACCCGGCCGCGCCACGGTGCGCGTCTCGGTCGAAGCCGACGTGTTGCTGGAAGCGAAGTGAACGAGGCGGAAGAAAACCTCGTCGAGATTTTCACCGACGGCGCTTGTTCGGGCAATCCCGGCCCCGGCGGCTGGGGGGCGATCCTGCGCTTTCGCGGCGTGGAGAAGGAACTCTCCGGCGGCGAAACGCCGACGACCAACAACCGCATGGAATTGATGGCGGCGATCGAGGGCCTCAAAGCACTCAAACGCCCCACGCAAGTGCGCGTGTGGACCGACAGCGTCTATGTGCGCGACGGCATCACCAAATGGGTCCATGGCTGGAAACGGTCGGGCTGGAAAACCGCCGACAAGAAGCCGGTAAAGAACGTCGATCTGTGGCAAGCGCTGCTGGAAGCGGCGAAGCCTCACGACGTGGAATGGCGCTGGATCAAGGGCCATGCCGGCCATCCGGAGAACGAACGTGCCGACGCGCTGGCGCGCGGCGGCATCGCCACGATCAGGGCAAACAAAAACCCCGGCGCCTAAGGCACCGGGGTTTCTGATCTTCGCGTGCGCGACGCTTAGTTGACTTGCGTCAGCATCGTCTCGGCGTTCGAGACTTCGAAGGCGCCCGGCTTTTCCAGGTTGAACGCCTTCACTTCGCCGTCGACGACATAGGCCGAGAAGCGCTTCATGCGCAGGCCCATGCCGTAGCCCGTGCCGTCCATCTCGATCCCGATCGCCTTGGCGAAATCGGCGTTGCCGTCGGCGACCATCAGGACCTTGTCGGTCACGTTCTGGCTCTTGCCCCAGGCGTCCATGACGAACGAGTCGTTCACGGAGATGCAGACGATCGTATCGACGCCCTTCGCCTTGAACTTGTCGAAATTGCCGAGATAGCCGGGCAGATGCTTGGCCGAGCAGGTCGGCGTGAACGCGCCGGGCAGGCCGAAGATGGCGACCTTCTTGCCCTTGAAGATCTCGTCGGTCGTGATTTCCTTCACGCCGTCCTTCGTCATATGACGCAGTTTTACGGACGGGATCTTTTCGCCAGCCTTGATGGTCATCGAGCCGTCTCCGGTCGTTTTTGGGATGGGTGCGAAGGATGTAATTCCAAGCCGGGCGGAAAGCAACCCGGCTCATAATGGGGATTATTTCGCCTTGGCGAACGCCGCCAAAACCGCATCTTCGCTCAATAATTCGGGCAAAGGCGCGCCGCCGGGCGTCGCCGGGCCGTAAACCGCGTTGAAGGGAATACCGTAGCGCCCGAATTCGGCGAGATACGCGGCGATCCGCGGATCGGGGCGCGTCCAGTCGGCGCGCATGGGAATGGCGGTGCCATCCGCCAGCGCCTTGGCAACGGCCCCGCGATCGATGACGAGGCGTTTATTGACCTGGCAGGTCACGCACCAATCGGCGGTCACGTCGACGAACACGATCTTGCCCTCGCGCACGGCCGCGTCGATCGCCGCACGATCGAATTCGCGCCATGGGATGGTTTCGTCGGCCGCGATCGCGGCGGGGGCTTCGGCGAAGCGCAACGGCAAGGCGATGGCGAAGACCGCCCCGGCCGCGAGCAACAAGGGCCGCGCTTGGCTGCGTTCGAGCCCGCGCACCAGCCACAGGCCGAGCACCACGGCGCCCAGCACGAAGCCCAACGCGGCGGCGGCCGTGTTGCCCGCTTGGCTCGCCAAAACCCAGATCAGCCACAACGAAGTACCAGCCAGCGCCACGCCCAACGCGGCGCGTAGCTTGAGGATCCACGGGCCCGGGCGTGGCAGGATACGGGCGGCGGAAGGAAACGCGGCGACCGCGAGATAAGGCAGCGCCAAGCCAATACCCAACGCCGCGAAGATCGATGCGATCTCCAGCGGCCCGCGCGCCAACGCGAAACCAACGGCCGTGCCGACGAACGGCGCCGAACAAGGTGTGGCCAGCAATGTCGCGAACACGCCCGTCGCGAAAGACCCGGCGGCCGAGCCCCCCTCCGCGCGATCGGCCAACGCACGCGGCAGCGGAATTTCGAACAAGCCCCACAGATTCGCGGCGAACAGCGTGACGATCAACGCCATGCCCGACAGGAACCACGACATCTGGAATTGCAGGCCCCAGCCGATCGTCTCGCCGCCCAGCTTCAACGCGATCAACGCGCCCGCCAGAATCAAAAACGACACGACGATCCCCGCGGAGGTCGCGAGGAACGCGACGCGCAATTTGCGCGAGGAAGCGCCACCGAGTACGGCCACGCCCGCGAGCTTCATCGCGAGGACCGGCAGCACGCACGGCATTAGATTGAGAATCAAACCGCCAAGAACCGCGACCGCCAGAATTGCGGCGAAGGACCCGGTGAAGACCGGGGCCGGCGGTGCGGTGCCGAGCGTCAGCGTGCGTTCGATCGCGCGTTGCCCGTCCACCAGCGTCAATGTCGCGTTCGTACCGTCGAGCTTCGGCGCCGATCTGTCGCCGGTCGCGGTGAAAGTGAGTGTGGCGTAACGCCCGCCATCGACGAAGGCGATTTCGGGCTTGGCGAAACGCCAGCCTTCCTGGGCTTCGACGAACACATCGGGCGCTTCGAAACGGGGGCGTGCGCTGGCGCGCACGACCAAGGCCGCCTGCGGTCCCTCGCGGAACGCCGCGCTCTCGATGGCGATGCCGTTGACGCCGCGCCCGTCCTTGTCGATTTGCGGGATCGCGGATTCGTAGCGCGCGATTTCATGCGTATGCGCCGTCGGCGCTTGCGCGCCCGAAGGCAGATCCAGCGCCAAATCGGCGCGATAGGGAATGCAAAGATTCTCGCAGACCAACACATCGACCGCAGCGCGCACGCGCGTGGCGCCGGGGCCTTCGCTGCGCGCGGCGATCGGCAAAATCACCGTGCCGCCGTAGCCGAACGTTTCCAGATCAAACAAGGTGAAGCGATGCGGGGCAGGAAAGCGCAAATTCGCGTCGGTGAAATTCGCCGAGCCCGTCCAGTCGATCACCGGCGGAAGCCCCGCATCGCCCGGCGAACGCCAATAGGTTTTCCACCCCGGCGCCATGCGCATTTCAAGGCCGAGGCGCAACGCCCCGCCCTCGCCCGACGCGGCACTGCCCGAAACGAGGCGCAGCGAAATTTCCTTATGCCGCACCCAGTCGCTTTCCTGCGCGGATGCGACGCCCGTATTTCCCACCAACAGCGCGGCAAACCCGAGCGCCACGGCGATGCGTCGCGCGGAACGCAATGCCTTCCCCACCTGTAAAAGCGTCGTTTTCATGCTATTCTAATATGGTCATGGGAAAGAGCCGCGTCGAGATCCCCACGTTCTTCGCCGGGCATTTGCTGGTCGCCATGCCGGGCATGCCCGATCCGCGTTTCGCGCGGACGGTCATCTATATGTGCGCCCACACCAAAGACGGCGCGATGGGCCTCGTCATCAACAAGCCGTTCACGCAGTTGAGCTTCCCCGATCTGCTGGACCAGCTGGATATCAAAGCCGCGTCTGGCGCCAAGGCGATCCGCATGCGCACCGGCGGCCCGGTCGAATCCGGGCGCGGCTTCGTGCTGCATTCCGACGATTACATGCAGGACGGCACGATGCGCGTGCAGGACAGCATCGCGCTGACCGCGACAGTCGATATTTTGAAGGCGATGGCGCAGGGCGAAGGCCCGCGCCGTTCGCTGCTCGCCTTGGGCTACGCCAATTGGGGCCCGGGCCAGTTGGAAGGCGAGTTGACCGGCAATGGCTGGCTGACCGTGCCGGCCGACGACGACATCGTGTTCGACGCCGAACTCGACACGAAATGGCAGCGCGCGCTGATGAAAGCCGGCGCCCATCCCAGTTTCCTGTCGGGCGAAGCGGGTCACGCTTAAGCGGCCAGTCTCTCGGCGATCTTGGCGAGCGATTCCAACTTACCGAGCGGACCCATCGCGGCAAGCGTGGGCTTACCGGTAAGGATGCGCCGCGCGACGCGCACCAGATCGTCGGCGACGACGCCTTCGACCTTGCGCGACACTTCTTCCGGCGTCACGTCGCGGCCATAGACCAACAGGTTGGAACCCAGCGCGTCCATGCGCGCATTGGTGCTTTCCAGCGACATCAGAAGGCCCGCCTTCATCTGCGCCTTGGCACGACGGATTTCGGCATCGCTCGGCACCGCGAAAGCGCCGCGCAACTCGGAGACGAGTGCGGGGATAAGCTCCGCCATCTCGGCTTCGCCGGTGCCCGTATAGATATCGAACACGCCGCCATCCATATAGGACGCGGCATGCGCCGAGACCGAATAGGCGAGGCCGCGCCGTTCGCGGATTTCCTGGAACAGGCGCGAGGACATGCCGCCGCCCAGAATCGTCGCCAGGACCTGCACGGGCCAGTAATCGGGATCGGCGAGGCCGACACCGGGGAAACCCAGCACCAAATGCGCTTGTTCGAGATCGCCATCATCGCGGAACTCGCCGCCCGCATAACGCGCAGGTTCCTCGACCAGCTTCGCATCGCCCGTCCACGCGCCAAACAGCTTGGCGACGTCGGCGTCGAACTTGTCGGCATCGAGACGACCCGCCGCCACGACGATCGTGTTGCTCGGCGCGTAAGCCGATTTGCGCCACGCGATCGCCGCATCGCGCGCCATGGTGCGGATCGTATTGGCGTCGCCCAGCACCGGCCGGCCGAGCGCTTGGCCCGGATAGGCGGTTTCGTGGAAGCGATCGAAGATCACGTCGTCGGGCGTGTCTTCGACTTGGCCGAGCTCCTGCAAAATCACGCCGCGCTCGCGCTCGAACTCGGCCGGATCGTAGACCGAGCGCAGATAGACATCCGACAAAATATCGAGCGCGAGGCCCGTGTCTTCCTTGAGGCACTTCACGTAATAGGCGGTCTGCTCGCGGCCCGTATGCGCGTTCATGAACGCGCCGACGGCCTCGATCTCCTCGGCGATCGCTTTCGCGTCGCGCGTCGCCGTGCCCTTGAACGCCATATGCTCCAGCATATGCGCGGCACCGTTGAGCGCCGGGCTTTCGTGGCGCGTGCCGGCACCCACGTAAACGCCGACGGACGCGGTTTCGACCTGCGCCATCGTATCGGTGGCGACGCGCAAGCCGCTGGGCAGCGTGGTGATGCGGATGGTCATTGGGCCTTCGCGTGGGCGGCGACGTATTTCTTCAACGTCGCGGCGTCGTTGGGGAGGATATCGACGCGTTCCTCGCGTTCGAACAGATCGGCGAGGAAATCGGGCAACGCGGGACGAATACCCGTCGCCTTTTCGACTGCGTCGGGGAATTTCGCCGGATGCGCGGTCGAGGCGACGACGATCGGCGCATCCGATTTCGCACGCTGCGCCACGTGGATGGCGACGGCGGTGTGCGGATCGACAATCTCGCCCGTCGTCAGGCGCATCTTGGCGATGGTGTTGAGCGTTTCGCCTTCCGACGCCGCACCGGCGTCGAAGCCGTCGGCGAGTGCCCCCTTCATCCCTTGCGGGAAGGCGAGTTTTCCCGATTGGCGGAACTCGGTCATCATCGCGGACGTGGCGCGGCCATCGCGGCCCGCAAGCTCGAACACCAAGCGTTCGAAATTCGACGAAACCTGGATATCCATCGACGGCGTGATCGTCGGTGCCACACTTTCCAGCGCCATCGTGCCGGTCAGAATCGTGCGCGCGACGATATCGTTGCGGTTGGTCGCGACGACGAGGCGCTCGATCGGCAGGCCCATGCGGCGCGCGGCGTCGGCCGCCAACACATTGCCGAAATTCCCGGTCGGCACGCAGAACGACACGGCGCGATCGGGCGCGCCCAGCGCCAACGCGGCGTGGACGTAATAGACGATCTGCCCGGCGATACGCGCCCAGTTGATCGAGTTGATCGCCGACAGACGATAACGGTCGCGGAATTCGAGATCGCCGAACAGCGCCTTCACCAGATCCTGGCAATCGTCGAAATTGCCTTCGAGCGCGACGTTATGGACGTTGGGGTCCAACACCGTCGTCATCTGGCGGCGCTGCACGGGCGACGTACGCCCATTCGGGTGCAGCACGACGATGTCGATATGCTGGGAGCCCGCGACCGCCGCGATCCCTGCCGGGCCCGTATCGCCCGACGTGGCGCCGACGATGGTGATGCGCTGGCCGCGCTTGCCCAGCACATAGTCGAACAGCTTGCCGACGAGCTGCAGCGCGTAATCCTTGAACGCGAGCGTGGGGCCGTGGAACAGCTCCAGCGTCCACAGGTTCGCGTCGAGCTGCTTCAGCGGTGCCACAGCTTTATGCGTGAAATTCGCGTAAGCCTCGCGCGTCAGGCGCGCCAAATCCGCATCGGGGATCGCGCCGCCGACATAGGGCTTCAGCACCGCGAAGGCGATCTCGTGATATTGCTTGCCGCGAAGGGCGCGCCATTCGGCGGCGGAGAATTGCGGCCAGGTTTCGGGCACATACAGCCCGCCGTCGCGCGCCAACCCGGCGAGCAACACGTCGTCGAAAGCGAGAGCGGCCGGTTCGCCGCGGGTCGAGAGATAGCGCAAGGTCGATATCCGCAAGGCCTGGAAAAGAGCGCGAAATTAGACCCGCACGCACTTACGCGCAAGGAAGCCTAATGCTTTGGCCGAAAAGGCCGAATCAGCCGTCCAGATAGCGCGTCTTGAGATGCGCCTTGAACACGGCGGCGTCGAGTTTTTTGCCCGTGGCACGGGTCAGCAATTCGCTCGCCGACAGCGACGAGCCGAGTGCGTGCACGTTCGCGCGCAGCCACGCCATTAGTGGCTTGAAATCGCCCTTCGAAATCGACGGCTCGATCGTCGGATCGGCTTGCTTGGCGGCGGCGTAAAGCTGGGCCGCCGTCATGGCGCCCAGCGTATAGGTCGGGAAATAGCCCCACGAGCCGCCGGGCCAGTGAATGTCCTGCAAGCAACCGTCGCGATCGTCTGGCGGCACGATACCGACGAGTTCGCGCATCTGCTCGTTCCACGCCCCCGGCAGATCGGCGAGATCCATACGATCTTCGATCAGCGCGCGTTCCAGGCGATAGCGCAGGATGACATGGGCGGGATACGTCACCTCGTCCGCATCCACGCGGATCAGCCCACGCGACACGCGGCGATAGACGCGCGCGAAATTCTCGGGCGTCCAGGCCGGGCCCGATTTGCCGAAAGCAGCGGCAGCCTTGGGGGCGAGATAGCGCAAGAACGCGTCCGAACGGCTCGCCTGCATCTCCACCAGCAGCGACTGGCTTTCATGCACGCTCATCCCGCGCGCGAAGCCGACCGGCTGGTTGCGCCAGGTTTGCGGCAGGCCGAGTTCGTACATCGCGTGCCCGGTTTCGTGCAGCACACCCATCAGGCCCTTGGCGAAATCCTTCTCGTCCCAGCGCGTGGTCAAACGCACGTCGTCCGGCACGCCGCCGCAGAAGGGATGATGCGAGGTGTCGAGGCGGCCATGTTCGAAATCGAAACCCACGCTCGCCATCAGATCGTGGGCGAGCTGCTTTTGCGTCGCGGCCGGGAACGGGCCTTCGAGCGGCAAAGCCGGGGCTTGCGCCGCTTGGCGCTCCAGCACCGCGCGCGTGAAATCGGGCAGGAATTTCGCGAGATCGTCGAAGATCGCGTCGATTTCGGCCGACGAGCCGCCCGGCTCGTATTCGTCGAGCAACGCGTCGTATTTCGTGCGGCCAAGCTTTTCGGCCTTGATCGTCGCGACTTCTTTCGTGAGGTCGAGCACGCGGCGCAGATAGGGCAGCAATCCTTTGAAGTCGTTTTCCTTGCGCGCGGTACGCCAGCGCATCTCGCATTCGGAAACGGCTTTGGATTTCGCTTCGACCAGATCGCCGGGCACGGCGGTCGCGTGCAGCCAGCCCCGGCGCATCTCGCGCAAATTCGCCTGCGCCCAGGGATCGGCGGGCTTGGCTTGGTCGAACAATTCGGCCATCGCCGGGTCGGTCGCCTGTTCGTGCGCGATGACTTTGAGTGTCGCCACCTGATCGGCGCGGGCGTTCGCCCCGCCATCGGGCATCATCGCGGCCGCGTCCCAGTCCAGCATCGCGATCGCGTCGTAGACCAGATTCATGCGCTTGAAACGGGTTTCGAGCGCTTTGTACGCGGCATCCGGGGTCATGGCTTGCGCCTTTGCGAAATCAGATAGACCGCCGCCAGCGCGATCGCCAGCGCGAACCACGTGAACGCGTATTGCAGATGCGGGCGCGGCAATTGGACGATCGTCTGCCCGCCCAGCGGCCAGCCGCCGGGATTGCGCGGTTCCAATTCCTGCTCGACATAGACCGGCAGTGCCGAAGAAAGCCCCGCCGCCTTGGTCATCGCCGGCAGATCGAACCAGAACCACTGATTTTTTTCGGGCACGTTGTCGGGCATCAGCGGGCCTTTGCGCGGCTCGTCGCGCAACACGCCTTCGACCGTCACCGGCCCGGCGACCTGGCCTTGCGGCCGCGTCGAGGCATCGTGATGTTCCTTGTCGACCCAACCGCGATTGACGATCAGCGCCGGCTTGCCGTCGCGCAGCAACGGCGTGAGGATGTAGAAGCCTTCGTTGCCGCGCTGCGAACGGCCATAGACATGGATCTCGTTCGCATGCGCCCAGACGCCGGTCGTTTTCACGCGGCGGAAACGGTCCTGTGCGGGATCGGCGAGGACGACATCGATATCCTCCGGCGGCAGCGCCAAACGTTCGGCGCGCAATTCGTTCTCGGCCGTGCGCTCGACATGGCGCGACAACTGCCAGCCCGACAGGCAAAGCAGGAAGATCACGCCGGGCACGGAGATCAGCGTGGGGACGAGCTTGGGCGCGAAGCCCGGGATCAGGCGATCAAACATCGAAATCGTCATGGCGATGGCGGTACTGCATAGCGATCAATATGGCCTTCATGACCCGCAGCATCCAGATGCCGAGGCCGAAAATCGGCACGGGCCACAACAAAGCATGGACCCAGAAGGGCGGCTGGTAGCGCGCTTCGACCATCAAGGCGGGAACGACCACGATCGCGCCGAGAAGCAGCATGACCAGCACGGCGGGCCCGTCGCCCTCTTCGTGCGACTTCATGTCCAAGCCGCAGGAATCGCAAACGGGACGCACGGAAAGAGACAGGGCGCCCTCGAAGAGGGCGCCCTGACCACAACGCGGACAGCGTTGGAGAAATCCGGCCTTAATCGGCGAGGCGGGCATCAACCCGCCTTTCCGATCAAGACGACCAGGGGCCGTGGCCCGGCAGGCTGACCGGACCTTCGCCCGCCACGTAGATCACGGCGAACAGGAACAGCCACACCACATCGACGAAGTGCCAGTACCAAGCCGCGGCTTCGAAGCCGAAATGGCGCTGCGGCGTGAACTGGCCCTTGATCGCGCGCACCAGGCACACGAGCAGGAAGATCGTGCCGACCAGCACGTGGAAACCGTGGAAGCCGGTCGCCATGAAGAAGACCGACGAATACACGTTTTCCTTAAAGCCGAAGGCGGCGTGGCTGTATTCGTAGGCCTGTAGCGCCGTGAAGGCCGCCCCCAGCAGCACCGTCAGCACCAGCCCCCAGATCAGGCCCTTGCGGTTGCCTTCGATCAGCGAGTGATGGGCCCAGGTGACCGTGGCGCCCGAGGTCAGCAGGATCAACGTGTTGAGGAAGGGCAGATCCCACGGATCGAACGTCGTGATGTCCTTGGGCGGCCACACGCCGCCGGCGGTGTGCTCGGGATAGAGCGAGAAGTGGAAATAGGCCCAGAAGAAAGCGACGAAGAACATCACTTCCGAGGCGATGAACAGCACCATCGCGTAGCGCAGGCCCAAGCGCACGACCGGCGTATGCAGGCCCGGCGTCATGCTTTCCTTGATGACCTGGCGCCACCAGCCGAACATCGTGAACAGCACCATGCCCAAGCCGATCAGCACCTTCCAGGGGCCCAGCGCCTTGAAGAACGGTTCCGCGCCCTTGCCGAACAGGTCGGGGTGCAGCATCACCACGAAGCCATAGGCCAGCACGAAGGCCGAGATCGCGCCGATGATCGGCCACGGGCTCGGGGCCGCCAGATGGTAGGGGGCTTTCGCGCCGGTGGAATGCGATTGGGCCATGTTCGGGTCCTCAGTTGCGCGCGTTGGTCGCGTCGGCGGTTTTGGCCGCCCGGTGGAAGGTATAGGAGAGCGTGATGGTCGTCACGTCGCGAAGATTGGGATCCTTCTCGATCGCGGGATCGACATAGAAGGACACCGGCATGTCCATGCTTTCGCCCGGCGCCAGCGCCTGGTCGGTAAAGCAGAAACACGCGATCTTGTGGAAATAGGGGGCGGCCTTCAGCGGCGTGACGTTGAACGACGCCGTGCCCGTCGTTTCCGCCGCGCCGCGATTGGTCGCCTTGTAGAAGATCAGCTTGTCCTCGCCGGTCACGACTTTCACGGGCTGGGGGCCCGCGAAGCGCCAATCGAGCGGCTGCGGACCGCCCGCGACATTGGCGTCGAAACGCACGGTGACGGTGCGTGCGCCCGTTTCGGCCGGCGC
>JAIUNH010000072.1 GCA_020161965.1 Pseudomonadota bacterium | reverse complement strand
TTCCTGCTGGCGGGCCGCTATCTCGATCGGCGTGCGCGCGGCAAGGCGCGCGCCACGGCCGAACATCTGCTCGCCTTGCGTGCCGCTCCGGTCACGGTGATCGACGCGGAAGGAAGGGCTCGCGCCATTCCGGTCGATGCGGTGAAGGCCGGCGATTTCGTGCAGGTCGCGGCGGGCGAGCGTATCGGCGTGGACGGCGAAATCCTGTCGGGCGTCACCGATCTCGATACCAGCCTGGTCACCGGCGAATCGCTGCCGCGTGGGGCCAGGCCCGGCGATGCGGTGTTCGCGGGGATGATCAATCTGGGGGCGCCGTTGCGTTTGCGCGCGACCGCGACGGGCGAAAACACGCTGCTCGCCGAAATCGTCCGCCTGGTCGAAGCGGCCGAAGGCGGGCGCTCGCGTTTCGTCGCGATTTCCGAACGCGTCACGCGGCTCTACGCGCCGGTCGTCCATGTCACGGCGCTGGCGACGTTCCTGGGCTGGTATTTCCTGATCGGTGTCGATTGGCAGGTGGCGATGCTCTATGCCGTCGCCACCCTCATCATCACCTGCCCCTGCGCGCTGGGTTTGGCCGTGCCGTCGGTGCAGGTCGTCGCGTCGGGCCGCTTGCTGAAAAGCGGCGTGCTGCTGAAAAACGCCACGGCGCTCGAACGCCTCGCCCAGATCGATACGATCGTGTTCGACAAGACCGGCACGCTGACCCAAGGCCGGCCGGTGCTGGTCGACGATCCGGCGCGTAGCAAAGACGATCATCGTTTCGCCGCATCGATGGCCGCCGCGTCCCGCCACCCCTTGTCGCGCGCCTTGGCGGCGACGATCCGCGATGTGTCCGTTGCCGTTGGCGTGATCGAACATCCCGGCCAGGGTTTGACGCTGGGCCAAGCGAAACTCGGCAGCCGCGCTTTCGTGCGCGTGGACGATGTGCTGGCGGGCCCCGCCACGGGGCCAGAGCTGTGGCTGGATCGCGGCGATGGCCGCAAGATCCGCTTCGCTTTCGAAGATGCGCCGCGCGATGACGCGGCCGATGCGATCGCACGGTTGAAGCGCGAGGGCTACGCGGTCGAGTTGCTGTCGGGCGATCGCCACGAAACCGTGCGCGATGTTGCGGCGGCGTTGGGCATTGCCGAATGGCGGGCGGAAGCCAATCCGGCCGCGAAAGCGGCACGGCTTGCCGAACTCGCCGCGTCCGGCCGCCACGTGCTGATGGTCGGCGACGGGCTCAACGACGCGCCGGCCTTGGCCGCCGCGCATGCCTCCCTGTCGCCGGCGACGGGCGCGGACGTGGCGCAGGTCGCGGCCGATGCGGTGTTCCAAGGGGCCGGTTTGTCGTCGGTCGGCGAATTGCTCGATGTCGCGCGCCGGGCGCGCGAACTCGTGCGCCAGAATATCGCGTCGTCGATCGTCTATAATGCGCTGGCCGTCCCCGCCGCCGTGCTAGGTTACGTAACACCGCCGCTCGCGGCGTTCCTGATGTCGTCGTCGTCGATTTACGTCGTCGTCAACGCTTTGCGCCTGGGGAGGACGAAATGGACACGCTCCTGATTTTGATCCCCGTGGCGCTGGTCGCGTCGCTGCTGGCGCTGGTGGCCTTCCTGTGGTCGTTGCGCTCGGGTCAATACGAAGATCTCGACGGGGCCGCGTCGCGCATTCTGTTCGACGACGAAAACCCCCCGCGCCGATAAGCGCGAATTGATGGGCTTGCGGCGCGCCGCGCCGCTTGGCATGGTTCCGCCCCATGCAACACGATCTCGATCCCGAAATCGCCGCCGTTCTCGCCGAAACCGTTCAGCGTTTCGGTCCGGCCCCCAATCATCTGCCCGGCAATCCGGTCGCCGCACGCGAGGATGTCGAGCTGCGCCGCGCCTTCGTCAATCTCGGCGGGCCGCAGATGCGCGAGAAGCGCGATTTGACGATCGATCTCGCCGGCCGTTCGATCCCGGCGCGCTTCTTCGTGCCGGAAGGCGAGACGCGCGGCCTGCTCGTGTGGTTCCACGGCGGCGGCTGGGTGCAAGGTTCGATCGACACGCATGACCGTTTGTGCCGCGCGCTGGCGGCGGGGGCGGGTACCCGCGTGTTGTCGATCGGCTATCGCAAGGCGCCGGAGTTTCCGTTCCCCGTGCCGCTCGACGATTGCTTCGACGCGTTCGTCTGGGCGCGCAAGAACGCTGAGACGCTCGGCGCCACGCCGGACAAGCTGGCGGTCGGCGGCGATTCCGCCGGCGGCAATCTCGCTTTCGGCGTGACGGTACGCTTGGCCGCGCAAAAACTGCCGGTTCCGGCCGCACATATCGGCGTCTATGGCGTCTATGATTGCGATCTCGACACGCAATCCTATCTCGCCCCGTTCGGCGACGGGCGTTTCGGCCTCAGCCGCGCCGCGATGGCGATGTATTGGGACATGTATTGCCCGGACGCCAAGCGCCGCGAACATCCGGAAGCCTCGCCCTTGCGTGCACCCGACATGACGATCTTCAAACGGCCTTACATCATGGCCGCCGGCCTCGATCCCTTACGCGACGACAGCCGCCGGATGCGCGACAAGTTGGTCGAAGCGGGCGGCGACACGGTCTATGCCGAATTCCCGCACGCCAATCACGCGTTCGTGCATTTGGGCGCGTTCGCCGCCGTGTCGCGCGAAACGGTCGCGCAGATGTCGGCGCATCTGGCGCGCGCGTTTTCGGTTTAAACGGGAAGCCGCAGCGCGGTTTTGCCGGTGACGGCGCCGATCGCGGCGACCGCCGCGACGGCTGTACCATGCCACAGCAGGATCATCGTCGCGGTGTCGAGGCTGTGAAACGTCTCCAGCGTCGCCGAGGCGAAAGCGGCGACGGCCAATGCCGCCCAAGCGCCCGTCGCCACGGGGGCGAGCGGGGCGGCTTTGCGCAGCATCCAGCCGAGTACAAGGCCCAGCGGGATACTGGTTTGCAGGATCACCATCACGCAATGCCAGCTCGTGCCGATATGCGAAAAACCATGCGCGACGAGCTCGCCAAGGCAACCCGCCCCGAGCGTGCCGAGCCATACGGCGAGCGGCGGAATCGGCAGCAGATAGATCCAGCGCGGCGCGCCGGGCACGGATAGGTGAAACACCGCAATGGTGGCCAGCACGCCGGTCAACACCGAGGCGAGCCACGGCACCATGAACACCGGTTGATTCACGCGCGCGAGGAACATCTCGCTGGGGCCGTAGTAAAGCGCAATCGCCAGCAGGCAGGGCCCCGCGAAGGCGAGATAGCGCAGCGCGCGGCTGACGGGCCCGGCGAGCGGCTTCACGGGCCGCACATCCGCGCTCAAGGCGCCGATCAGATTTTCGGTCTCGCGCGTCGTCATGTGGTTTCCTTCTTCCACATTTTGCGCAGATTGGCCAAGGCGCGATGCGTGGCGACCTTCAACGCCGTGATCGACTGGCCCGATTGGGCGGCGGCCTCGGCCAGCGACATTTCCTTCAGCTTCAACATCTCCACCGCCTGGCGCTGTCCCGGCGGCAATTTGGCGACCCAGCGTCGCACCGTCTCGCCCGAATCGCCGCGATCCAAATCCCGGTTCGAGTCCGGATCGGCAAAGGTTTCGGCCGCATGGTCGGGCATCGCCACTTCGTTGCGCGCAATGCCCGTGCGCCGCCGGCGCCAATCGACCGCGCGCCGTCGCGCGATGGCGGTGAGCCACGGCCGCACGGGCCGCGTGGGATCGTAGGTATGGCGGATGGCGTGGATGGTGATCAGCGCTTCCTGCACCACGTCCTCGATCGCGTCGGCGGGGATGCCGGTGCGCGCGACGATGGCGCGCAAAAACCCCGCGCTCTCGCCCAAAAAACGGCGATAGGCCGCTTCGTCGCCCTGTTGGGCGCGGGCGAGCAAATCGGGCCAGTCGTCGTCGCGCATAGGCACGACGATGGCACGGCGATGGGGCTTCGCGCCACAGATCGGCGCGATCACGCCCCCAGATTGATCGTCCGGCCCCGATCGCCGAAGCCGAGCGGCGCGTTGCCGGACGCGAAATCCGCCAGCAGCCGCCTCACGTCGAGCGCCGGGTTGCGATCCAAGGCGCCCGAATCGCCCGGGGCGGCCTTTTTGGCGCGCTCGACATCGGTACAATTCTGGCACGGTATCCCATTCACGATTTCCATGCGGATTCTCCGCCGTTGCGTCGTGAGAAGGTTCGCCCGTGCCGCCCGGCGGGTTACGCGCCGGGAAAGATATTATTCGGCCGCTTCGCGCGGCGTTTCGGGTTTGGTCGCGCGGCGGATTTCGGTCTCGCCCGCCTCGGCCAGCAGCGAAATGAAGCGCCGGCGCATCAGCATGCCGGGCTTGTCGGACGGCATGTGGAATTCCTCGCCCGAGGTGGCGCTGAGCGGCACGTCGTACTCCGTCGCTTCCAGAATCTCGCGATCCTCGCCCGTCACTTGGCGGTCGAAGGCGACGACGCTGGCGGCCGGCGTTTCCGCCTCGCTGTCGTTGCGATAGACGAATTGGACGAGCTGGCTGCGCGTATCGTCGATCGGCGTCGCCCCGGTTTGGATGCAATGCACGAGGCCGTTGGGATAGCGGATGCGCAATTGGCGGAAGAACGGCATGAACCAGGTGCGCGTGTTGTCGCGCGTGGTCATGCCTTCCTCGATGCCGAGATTCTTCTTCTGCAGATCCGGGTTCTGCACGCGCACGATCGAATGCGTGCGGAAGCCCCAGGGAAATTCCTCGTAGGTCATTTCCGACGGCGTGGGATCGGGATCGCCGAAGCTCGATTTATGCACGTAGGTGAAATGCGCGTTGTCGAACGCGTTCTCCAATACGCGCAGCGCGTTCACGTTCCACGGCTCGTAGAATTCCGGAATGCGGCGGAAGCTGGGGTCCGACGCTTCGGGGATTTCGGGGATGTCGAACATCGGGTCGTCCAGTGCCACCCAAACGAAGCCGTAGCGTTCCTTGGCGTGGTAGGCGTCGATCTTGAATTTGGGCGTGCGGCCCGCATCCTTCCATTGCGGGATGCGCGTGCATTGGCCCGTGCCGTCGAATTCCCAGCCATGATAGCCGCAGGCGATTTTGCCGTCGGCCGTGCAGAACCCCTTCGACAGCTTGGCCGTGCGGTGGCAGCAGCGGTCGATCGTCGCCGCCGGTTTGCCGTCTTGATCCTTCCAGATCACGATCGCCTGGCCCAGCAGGGTGAAGGGGACCGGCTTATCCGCCAATTGGTCCATCGGCAGGACGGGGTACCAGAAACGGCGCAGAATCTTCTGTTGGGTGACAAGCATGGTTCGATCTCCCGGGACAGGAACGAGGCTTGCAAACCCCTTGCCGCTCGGGCAAGGGGGAATAATGAAATTTCGGCCCATCCGGTGGAAACGTCGTTCAACGCGGCGATCCAGAAAACCGCCATCGCGGCTTTGGAACGCGCCGGCCACGTGGTCGATCATCTCGACCTGTACGCGGAAAATTTCAACCCGGTGCTGAGCCGGGAGGAACGCCTGGGTTATCACGAGATCCCAGGTAATCGGGGGCCGGTGCAGCAATATGTCGACCGGTTGATGGCGGCCGAGGGCATCGTGTTCGTGTTCCCCACGTGGTGCTACGGCGTGCCGGCGATCCTGAAGGGCTGGTTCGACCGCGTGCTGCTGCCGGGCGTGTCGTTCAATCTGGGCGAAGACGGGATCGCGCGGCCGGCACTGACGCATATCAAACGCGTGATCGGCATTTCGACCTTCGGCCGGCCCTGGTGGGTCGCGACCTTCCTGGTCGGCAATCCGCCCAAGAAGCAGATCATGCGTTATTTCCGCCTGCTGACGGCGGGGCGCGCCAAAATGAACTGGCTGGCGCATTACGACATGAACCGCGCGACGGACAAAACGCGGGGCGATTTCCTGACGAAGATCGATCGCACGCTTGGCGATATTCGATGAAGTTTCTGCTCGTCTACGCCCATCCGCGCAACGATTCCTTCTGCCATGCGTTGAAGGAAAAAGTCACCGCGACGCTCGCAAAAAGCGGACACGCGGTCGATGTGCTCGATCTCTACGCCGAGAATTTCCAACCCGCGATGTCGGCCGAGGAGCGCGGACGCTATCACGACGAGAAGGCCAATCTCGACGGGATCGAGCGTTACGCCACGCAGCTGACTTCGGCCGACGGGCTCGTCTTCGTCTATCCGACCTGGTGGTACGGCTTGCCCGCGATCCTGAAAGGCTGGTTCGACCGCGTCTGGGCGCCGGGCGTGGTTTTCGAAATCAACGGTGGCGTCATCAAGCCGCTGCTCAATCGCGTCCGCTCCATCCATGTCGTATCGACGATGGGCGCCCCTTGGTGGTTCGCCTGGATGATGGGCCATCCGGGCCGGATGTTCCTGCGCCTCGGTGTTAAGCGTATGTGCGGGCCCCGCTGCCGCTTCGTGTGGCGCGCTCATGACCGCATGGATTCCTCGACGCCCGAAAGCCGCGCGGCGTTTCTGGCTGAAGTCGAGAAGGTGTTCGCGCGCGTCTAAACCCAGCCGGTCGTTTCGAGGTCGGCAGCCGCCTCGTTGCCTAGCGGTTTCAGCGCAGGGCCGCCGTGCCAGCCCGCCATCTTGCCGGGATTACACAAGCCATAGGGATCGTGCTGTCGGCGGAACGCGAATTGCGCGTCGTCGATCTTCTTCATGCCGCCGTTTTGCAGCAGCCATGTATGAGCATTGGCGATGCGAATGCCCAACGCTTCGTGCGCTTTCACCAAGCGATCAAGCTGATCGCGGTCGGTATAGCGGAACACCGGAATGCCCTGGACGGTCACGCGCCCGTCGAAGCGCACGCATTCGTAATGATGCAGTATCTCCGTGCCCGTCGCGCTTTCCAGTTTGGCGACGATGTCGAGCGTGTTCGCGGCGGGTAGCATCGACTGAAGATACGTGACGGATTTATCGGCGCGCAACGCATGCAGCGTCGTATGGCCCCAGGAATATTCGTACAGCGGCGGCTCGCCCGGCGATTCATCGGCCTGGCGATCCAGCATGATCTCGGCGCCATGTTCGGTGGCCAAAGCCTGCACGCCCAGATGCGAATATTCCGCGACGATCGCGAGCACGAGCCATTTGCCGGTGGGGCAGAATTCGCGGATCGGTTTGAAATTCTTCGCGAGATCGGGGTGCGCGATCGTCGCGAGTTTCTTCACGAGCCCATCCGACGCTGCCAACGCCAAGCCGAAGCGCGTCGCGGCGAGCGTATCGGGGAAGGCGAAGATCATCTCCCGCCACGGCACGGCTTGCGTTGTCGCCATATCGACCGAAATGATCAGGCCGTTGGTGCCGTAGGCATGCATCGCCTGCTGCACCTCGTCGCCTTCCAGATCGACGATGGTCGGTTCGTCCGACAGCGTGACGACGCGCAAGCCCGCGACATTTCCGCGATCGCGCAGCATGCCGTATTGGATCGAGCCGATGCCGCCCGACCCGCCGGCGACATAACCGCCTAACGTCGCCGTGCGCGCGGTGGACGGATGCAGGCGCAATTCCACGCCATGCGCGTCGCGCAATTGCCGGTCCAACGATGCGATGCGCGTGCCCGCGAGGGCGCGCACCCGGCCGGGGGCGACGAATTTGAGGCCTTCGATCCGGCTGAAATCGACGAGTGCTCCGCCCGCCAGTGGAATCGCTTGGCCGTAATTCCCCGTTCCGCCGCCGCGCGGCGTGACCGGTGTTTTGGTCGCGACCGCCGCGCGCGCGATGGTCAGCACGTCGCTTTCGTCGCGGGGCACGACGATCAGATCGGATTCCAACGCGCCGAGTTCCTCGCGCAGGATCGGCGAGAACCAATAGAAATCGCGGCTTTTGATCTTCAGCGCGACCGGGTCGTCGACGATGGGAATATCGCCGAGCAATTCCCGGAAGCGCGCGAGATTCACAGGCTGGCCTCGGCCCACTTCGAACGCGTGGGCGTGCGCTCGTCCCAAGCGCGCATCTTGCCGACGTTCAACAACCCGTAAGGATCGGCCATTTTCTTGAACTCGTATTGCGCCTCGTCGACGACCTTCATGCCGCCGTCTTCCAGCAGGAAGGTGTGCGGATCGAAGATCGGGCAGCCGTTCCTCTCGTGAATGTCGATGATTTCGCGCAAGCGTTCATCGGTCGTGTAGCGCACGATCTGAAGGCCGAAACACGCGACCTTGCCGCCCAGGCGCACGAATTCCAGATGCAGCGGTACCTCGTCGCCGAAGATCTTCCACATCTTCTCGACCGAGGCGACGTGATCGGGCGGCGGGAACAGCGTCTGCATATAGGTGATCGACTTGTCGACCTTCAGCACCTGCAGCGTGGTGTGGTTCCAGGTGAATTCGTAAAGCGGCGGAATATCGGCCTGATCCGTGTAGTCGCGATCGAACACGATTTCGCCGGCGAAATCCTTCACCAGATCGGCCGTCGCTTCGCGGCTGGTCTGCGCCACCATCAGAATGACGATCGCTTGGCCGTCCTTCAGCATGGGCCGCAGCGGCTTGAAATGCTGCGCGGCCCCCCAATCGATGGGCGAAACAAGCTTCTTTACGACACCGTCGGCCTCGCACAGTGCCTGCGCAAAGCGTGTCGCGGCCATGATGTCGGGGAAACATGCGACCTGCTCGACCCAGGGCCAAGCGCGCGCCATCGCGACGTCGAGCTCGGTGATGATGCCGTTGGTGCCGTAGGCGTGGACGGCCTTCTGCACGTCGTCGCCGGTGAGCTCGACGATGCGCGGGGTTTCCTCGACCGTCACGACGCGCAAGCGGCGCACGTTGCCGCGATCGCGCAGAATGCCGTAATTGATCGAGCCGATTCCCGACGAGCCGCCCGAGATGAATCCGCCGATCGTCGCCGTACGGCGCGTGGACGGGTGGAAACGCAATTCCCAGCCTTGCTTCAACGTCTCGTTTTCGAGGTCGATCAGCTTCATGCCGGGCTGTACGGTCAACACGCCCTTTTCCAGGCGCACGATCTTGTCGAGGCCCGACATATCCAGAATCACGCCGCCCGCGAGCGGCATCGCTTGGCCGTAATTGCCGGTTCCCGCCCCGCGCACGGTCAGCGGAATGCGCCCCTTTGCGCATGCGGCGGCGACCGCGATCACTTCCGCTTCGGTCTTCGGCAGCACGACGATATCGCCGAAATGCTTGTTGAGCTGCTTCTTCAGCACCGGCGAATACCAATAGAAGTCGCGGCTTTTTTGTTTGACCAAAGCCGGTTCTTCGATGGTTTCGATGCTGCCGATCGCCGCCTTGAACGAAGCCCAGTCGGTGACGGGCGCAAGCGGGGCGGGCGGATCGGCCCAAAGATTCTCACTCATGCGGATTTCCAACGGCGCATCTTGCCGGGGTTGAGCAGGCCGTAAGGATCGGTCCCGCGTTTGAAATCGAGATGGTGATCTTGCGCGATCACCTTCGGGCCCTTGTCCTCGAGCACGTAGGTATGCGGGTTGGGGATGATGCAGCCCGCCGCTTCGTGATCGCGGATGATCTCGTAAAGCCGTTCTTCGGATTTCCAGCGCACGACCTGCAAGGCCGAGCAATTCACCCGGCCGAAGCGGCGCTGGAATTCGAGATGCAGCATCACCTCGTCGCCATACTTCTTGTACATTGCCTCGACGACTTCGAGATTGCGGCCGATCGGAAACACGGTTTGCAGATAGGTGACACTCTTATCGGTCTTCAGCGCCTGCAACGTCGTGTGGTTCCAGCAATATTCGTAGATCGGCGCGTCGTGGCCGTCTTCGTCGGGCGTGTCGCGCCACGCGGTCAGCGTGCCGTTATGGTCTTTGATCAAGGCTTCGAACGGTTCGCGGTCGCCGGCGGCGATCATCGCGAAGAAGACGTGCTTGCCCTCCGGGCATTCGTCTTTGAGGCCTTTGAACAGCGACGGGATCGGCCACGCGACGGCCGCCGCCTGTTTCTTCACGATGCCGTCGGCCTCGGCCAAGGCTTGGCCGAAGCGCGCCGAGTCCATGAAATGGTCGAACGCCACGACGGCGTCGCACCATTCCCACACGGGCACGAGGCCGATCTCGGCTTCCAGGATCACGCCCGTCGTGCCGTAGGCATGCGTCGCCTTGGCGACGTCGCGCCCGCGCAGTTCCAGCGTGCGTGGCACGTTCTCGCAAGTCGCGACTTTGAGGCCGGGGATGCAGCCCCAATCGCGCAACTGCCCGTGCATTACGCTGCCCACACCGGCGGCACCGCCGGCGAGATAGCCACCTAGCGCCGATTGGCGCTTGGTGGAGGGGTGCATGCGCAATTCCCAACCCATCGACCGCGTGCGGCGATCGATCTCGATCAACAGCGTTCCCGCTTCAAAACGGCCGACGCCCGGCTTGATCGAAATCGTGCGGTCGAGTCTGTCGGTCGCCAGCATCACGCCGCCGTTCAGCGGCACAAGCTGGCCGTAATTGCCGGTGGCGCCGCCGCGCGGCATCACGGGGATGCGGAATTGTGCCGCGGCCCCCAGCACGCGCAACGCTTCGTCTTGATCCTTGGGTACGGCGACCAGATCGGCGGATTTGCGATTGAGCTCGGCCTTCAGGATCGGCGAGTACCAGAAGAAGTCGCGGCTTTTGAGACGCACGATCTGCGGATCGTCGATCACCTCGACGCCGCCCAGCGCCTTGCGGAATCCCGCCAGATCGTAGCCGTTGCCGGAATCCATCACGGCGCCCCGACGATCCCGTCAAGCTCGGCGAAATCCGGCGGCGTGGTGTCGATCGCTTTGCCGTTGCGGATCACGGCGCGGTCGCTTTGCGAACGCGACAGGAATTCCGACCAGCTCCGCGCTTTGAATACGATGAGATCGGCCGGCACGCCCTTGGTGAGGCGGCCCGCTTGCGGCAAGCGCATCGTATCGGCGGGGTTCTTGGTCGCGGCCAGCGCCCAACCATCCAGCGGATGGTCGAGCTGCAAGATACGCACGGCCTGCACGAAGGTCTCGGCCATGTCGTGATCGCCATAGGCGTAGAACGGGTCGCGGACGTTATCGCCGCCGACGGCGACGTTCATGCCGGCCGCGCGCATTTCGTGCAGCACCGTCACGCCGCGCCAGCGCGGCGTGCGGCCCGCTTTGCGGCCTTGCAGATACATGTTGCACATCGGCAGCGAGACGACGGCGATATTCGCGTCGGCGCAGAGTTTCACCGTCTCGGCGATCGCGTCTTCTTCCTGCAAGGCCAGCGAGCAGCAATGCCCGCACTGGATCTTGCCTTTGAATTTGCGCTTGAGTGCCAACTTGGCGATGCGGATCAGCGTGCGCGCGGTGGTGTCGTCGGTCTCGTCGACATGCAGATCGAGATCGAGGCCGCGTTCTTCGGCCAGGATGAACACCTTCTCCATCAATTCGTCGAAACCGGCGGGCACGCCGTCATGATCCTCGCCCGCCATACGCGTTACGCAGCCGAGCAAGCCGTTATGCTTGGCGACGAGGTCGGCGAGTTGCTTGCCGCCATCGGCCGCGAATAGATCCATCGACACGATGGACGCGGCTTGCAGCGTGACCTTGCCGGCCCATTTGTCGCGCAGTTTGGCGAAGACGGGCCACGAGATTTCGGCCTGCGGCGGGAAACTGTCGAGATGCGTGCGGATCGCCGACACGCCGCGCGCATAGGCGCTGCGCACGCCGAACTCGAACCGCGCTTCCAGATCGGCGGCGTTCCAATGGGCCTTGCGGTCCTCC
>JAIUNH010000071.1 GCA_020161965.1 Pseudomonadota bacterium | reverse complement strand
AATGTGCCGGATTTGCCGCCGGATTTATGCACCAGGCGGATCGCGTCGATGCGCATGCCGCGATCGATGGCTTTGACCATGTCGTAAACGGTGAGGGCGGCGGCCGACACGGCGGTCAGCGCTTCCATCTCCACGCCCGTCTGGCCCGTGACCTTCACGCGCGCTTCGATCTCGACAGCGTTCTCGGCTTCGTTGGGCGAAAGCTCGACTTTGACGGACGACAGCAGCAACGGATGGCACAGCGGGATCAGTTCGTGCGTCTTTTTCGCGGCCATGATGCCCGCGACCTGCGCGATGGCGAGAACGTCGCCTTTCTTGATCCGCCGCCCGACGATTTCCGCAAGCGTCGCGGCGTTCATGATCACGCGCCCGCGCGCGATGGCTTCGCGTTCCGTTGCATCCTTGGCCGACACGTCGACCATCACGGCATTGCCCGAAGCGTCGAAATGCGTAAGCCCGCTCATCCGATCAGCGCCTTCGTCGCGGCGGTGACGTCGTCTTGCAGCATCAGGCTTTCGCCGACCAGGAAGGCGCCCGCACCGGCTTTCGTCAGGCGGTCGATATCGTCGCGCGTCTTGATGCCGCTTTCGGCGACCAGCAGGCGATCCTTCGGCGCCATCGGCGCCAAACGCTCGAACGTCGCGAGATCGACCTTCAGCGTTTTGAGATTACGGTTGTTGACGCCCAGCATCGTCATCGTGCCGTCGGGGCCGGTGGCGGGCAGCTTCAACGCGCGCGCCATTTCTTCCTCGTCATGCACTTCGGCGAGCACGTCCATGCCGCGCGTCATCGCGAGTTCGCAAAGATCCTGCACGGTGCAATCGTCGAGGCAGGCGAGGATCAGCAGAATGCAATCGGCGCCCAGCGCGCGGCTTTCCTCGATCTGGTATTCGCCGAGCATGAAATCCTTGCGCAAGGCGGGCAGGGGAACGGCGTCGCGCGCCGCGACGAGATACGAATCTTCGCCCTGGAAATACGGCTTGTCGGTCAGCACCGACAGGCACGACGCCCCGCCATCGCGATAGCTACGCGCGAGTTTCGGCGGATCGAAATCGGGACGGATCAGGCCTTTCGACGGCGAGGCTTTCTTGATCTCGGCGATCAAGGGGACTGCGCCGCGCGCTTTGGTCGCGCGCAAGGCGTTGGCGAAGCCGCGCGGCGGCGGCAGCTTCGCGGCCTTCGCGCGCAACACATCGACCGAGACGCGCAGCTTGCGCTTGCCGACTTCGATCGCGGTGTCCGCGCAGATTTTCGCCAGCACGTCGTCCATATCAGGCGGCCGAACGGTTGGTGATTTCGATCAAGGATTCCAGCGCGCGCTTCGCCGCACCGGAATCGATCGAGGCGCCGGCTTGCGCGATACCCTGCTTCAGATCGGCGGCGGCACCCGAAACGACCAGCACGGCGCCGGCGTTCATCATGACGACGTCGCGCAAGGGGCCCTTCTTGCCGTCGAGCAATTCGCGCAGCATCACGGCGTTTTCCGCCGGCGTGCCGCCCTTCAAATCCTCGGGCTTGGCGCGCGGGATACCGACTTGCTCGGGCGTCACTTCGAATTCGTTGATCTTGCCATCGCGGAATTCGGCGATGAAGGTCGGGCCGGTCGTCGTGATTTCGTCGAGCCCGTCGGAGCCGTGCGCGACCCAAGCGTGTTCGGAGCCCAAGCGGCCCAGCGTCTCGGCGACGGGGCGCACCCATTTGCGCGCGAACACGCCGACCAGCTGGCGCTTCACGCCCGCCGGATTGGCGAGGGGGCCGAGCAGATTGAAGATCGTGCGCGTGCCCATCTCGACGCGCACGCCGCCGACATGGCGCATCGCGGAATGGAAGCGCGGCGCCATCATGAAGCCCACGCCGGCCTTGGAGATCGCGTATTCGACGAGCTGCACGTCGCATTCGACGTTGACGCCGAGCGAGGTGAGGATGTCGGCGGCCCCCGATTTGGACGAGAAGGCACGGTTGCCGTGCTTGGCGACTTTCTGGCCCGCCCCGGCGACGACGAAGGACGACGCGGTCGAAATGTTGAAGCTGCCCGACGCGTCGCCGCCCGTACCCACGGCTTCGACCGCACCGGCGGGGGCGTTCACCTTCAGCGCCTTGGCGCGCATCGTGCGCGCGGCGGCGGCGATTTCGTCGACGGTTTCGCCGCGCACGCGCAGCGCCATCAAAAAGGCGCCCATCTGGGCGGGGGTGGCATTGCCCGACATCATGATGTCGAACGCCTGCTCGGCCTCCGCCTGGGTCAGGGCATGGCCATCGGCCACGCGCGCGATCAGCGCCTTCAACTGGGTCATGTCGCCGGCCATGTTTTTGCGTCTCCCTCGCTCCGGAGGGCGGTTATAGCCGAGTTTGGTTGGCGCTGTCAGGCGCCGCCGGTATCCCGCCCGGCCAGGAATTCGGCCACGCTCGGCTCGGTTTCGCGGGCCCCGTGGGGGGCGACCGTGCGGTCGGGGGGCAGGACCAGCGTCACCGACGTGCCCTTGCCGGGTTCCGACACGATTTCAAGGTCGCCGCCATGCATGCGCGCGAGCGACAGCGACAAGGGCAGGCCCAAACCCGTGCCCTGGTGCTTGCGGGCGAGCGAATTCTCGATCTGGCGGAAGGGCTGCAACGCCACGGGAATATCCTCGTGCCGCATGCCGATCCCGGTGTCGCGCACGCGCACGAACACGCCGCCATTGGCGCGCAAACCCGTTTCGACGTCGACCACGCCCTCGGCCGGGGTGAACTTCACCGCGTTCGACAGCAGGTTCAGCAGAACCTGTTTCAGCTTCGCGCGGTCGGCCCACACGACCGGCAAATCGCCGCCCGACGGCACGCGCAGTTCGACGCGCGCGCGCTGTGCACGTTCGCGCACCAGCCGCACGCAGGATTCGAACACGCCGCCAAGATCGACCTGTTCTTCGCGCAAGGTCGCTTCGTTCGCCTCGATCTTCGACAGATCCAGGATGTCGTTGATGAGGGTCAGCAGATGCTTGCCCGATTCTTCGATGTCCTTGATGTATTCGGCGTAGCGCGCGTCGCCCAGCGGCCCGAACAACTGGTCGTTCATGATCTCGGCGAAGCCGATGATGGCGTTGAGCGGCGTGCGCAATTCGTGGCTCATATTGGCCAGGAACTGCGACTTGGCGCGGTCGGCGAGTTCGGCGATCTCCTTGGCTTCGCGCAAGGCCGCTTCCGTCGCCTCACGCGCGGTGATGTCGGTGAAGGTCGCGACATGGCCGCCCCCTTCGATCGGACGCATATAGACGTCGATCACGCGCCCGTCCTTCAGGCGCTGGATGATCGTCACGGGATTGCGCGACCTGGCACCCTTGATGCGCCCGCGGATCGCCTCGCGCGCGGCTTCGTCGTTGTAATGGCCATTGCGGATCGACACGCGCAGCAGATCGATCAGCGAGGCACCTTCGCGCGCCTCGCTTTCGCTCAGCCTGAACAGCTCCAGATAGCGCGCGTTGCGCACGATCAAGCGCATGCGCTTGTCGTAGACGGCGATGCCTTGCGCCATGTTGGCCAGCGCCAATTCAAGCTGGGCGCGTTTGGCTTCGAGCTGTTCGCGCAGAATGGCGAGCGAATCTTCGGCGCGTTTGCGCTCGGTCGCGTCGAGCGCGATGCCTTCCCACATCACCGCGCCATCCGCTTGGCGGCGCGGGCGCGAGGTGATTTCGAACCAGCGCTGCTCGCCGTTCGCGTGGCGCACGCGGCCCGTCCAATGGACCGGCAGCATATCTGCGGCGGAGCGCTGATAGGCGCTGCGCAAGGATTCGAGATCGCGCGGATGCGTGTGTTGGTTGAGGATGCGTCCGCCGTCGCGCGCCGCCGCTTCGCGCGACAGGCCCAGCAGGCGTTCCACACCTTCGCTGATCCACACGAAGTCGGCCCGGCCGCCGGGCGTCTGGATGCGCTGGAACACGATGCCGGGCACGTTGCCGACCAGCGTTTGGAAGCGGCGCTCGGATTCCAGCAGCGAGGCTTCCGAATCCTCGACGCGCCCCAAATGCCGGCCCAGCGACAGCAGCAGGAACAGGAACGCCGCGACGACCAGGGCGGAGAAGGGCATGTTGATGCCCAGCGTGCTGCGCCATTCGGTCATGAAATTATTCGTGGGCGCGCCCGCGACGACCGCGAAATGCCGGTTGGCGACGCGCCGCGCCACGTTCACGCGCTCGATCCCGTCGAGCCCCGGCAGCGTGGCGACGACGGGTTCGCCGTTCGCCGCCTCGGCCGCTTGCACGAGACCGGCGAAAGGCAAGGTATCGAGCGGACGGTCGAGATAGCGCGCGTTGTCGGGCGTGCGCACCACGACCCAGCCGCGCGTATCGACCAGCGCCAATTCGCGTCCGCGCCCGTCTTCGAGGCCGAGATAGAAGCGCGCGAAGGCGGCGGCGGGAATCTCCGCCGCGATCGCGCCGATGACTTGGCCCGGCAGAACGCCGGTGATCGGCGCGATGGCGAATAAGGCCGGGCCTTCGTCGACCACCAGCGGGCGCAAAATCGCGGTGCCGCTCGCCGGATCGGCGATGGCGCGCGCGACGGCGGCGACGACGGCGGCGGGCATTTCGCGCGGCGGCGCGCCCGCACTGGCGGCGATGTTGCCGCCCTTGTCGAACACGGCGAAGGATCGGAAGCCGCCATCGGCGGTTAAGAACCGGCCGAGCATCGCCGACAGGCGGATCGTGTTCGTCCAGCCGTCGGGATTGGAAACGCTCGCGGCTTCGTTGGCGACGGTCGCGACGACGAACTCGACGCGCGCGATCACGCTATCGGCTTGGTCGGACAAGACCGAGGCGAGGATGCGCATTTCGCGCGTCGCGTCGGCGCGCGCGCGATCGGTCGCGTGCGTCGCGCTGTAGACGAAATAGCCGAAGAACCCCACCGCCATCGCCAGTGCCAGGCCCAGCAGCGCGAAGCGATAGCGCGTGCGGCCCAGCGAACGCGGCCCCAGACGCACCGTCTGCCGGAGATTGGCGGGATCGGTCACTGCTTTTTGCGGGCGAAGGCCGACATGCTGCAGACGCGACCGTTGGCGAGGGCCGAAAATGTCGTCGGCCCGAAACTTCCGCTGACCCCGAACGTCTCGCTGCCGCCGCGGAAGGATGTCGTCACGCGCCCGTCCGCCTCGATGAAGGCGAAGAAACGATCGACGACCGCATCTTGCCGTTCGCTATCGAGTATTTCACCGCGTGCTTCGCCCGCCGCCACACGGATACGCAGCTTGTAGGCGGCGGGGCAGTTATAGACCGGCCCGGTGGAACGCGCGGCTTCGCCCTCGTAAATCCCGTCGAGTGCCGCCACGCCGCCCGGCGGCAGACGCTCGGTACAGGCGGTCAAGGCCCCGGTCAGGGCGGCGAGCAAAAGGAATCGGGCGACGATCATCATTCATCCATATGCGCAGGTTTTGACGAATTAACGCTTAATCCGGGGTCTGCGGCAAGTTGACCCCATCTAGTCCGACCGATCTCGCCATATAACCTTGACCTTCCCAGAACGGGAAGGATCAAGATACGGCCATGACCAATATCCCAACCCTGAGTCCAACCCTTCGAACCGCTTCGCCCGTCACGCTCGATCTGAAGATCGGCGGGATGACATGCGCCTCTTGCGTCAGTCGGGTGGAGAAGGCGCTCGCCCAAGTGCCGGGCGTCGCGCAAGCCCGCGTCAATCTCGCGACCGAGAAGGCGCGGCTCGATATTTCGGGCGAAGCTGGAACGGTGTTGCGCGCCGCGATCGATCGCGTGCGCGATGCGGGCTACGACGCCGCCGCTTGGTCCGACAAAGGCGAGCGTGCGGCCGCACAAGCCGCCAGCGACGCCGCCGAACTCGCGCGCGAAAAACGGCTGACGATTCTGGCGTTCGTTTTGTCCGCACCGCTGGTCACGGAGATGATCGGGCATTGGGGCTGGCTCGACTTCGCGCTGCCCGGCTATCTCGCTCTTGCTTTGGCCGCACCGGTGCAGTTTTGGCTGGGCGCGCGCTTTTATAAGGCGGGCTGGCGCGCCTTGCGTGCGGGCACGGGCAATATGGATCTGCTGGTGGCGCTGGGCACGAGTGCGGCGTTCTTCTACAGCGCGTGGCTGATCGCGAGCCATCCGCCCGGCCACATGGTGCATCATTATCTGGAAGGGGCCGCCGTCGTGATCGCGCTGATCCGGCTCGGCAAGTTCCTTGAAGCCCGCGCCAAGCGCGCGGCGGGCGAGGCGGTGCGCGGGCTATTGGCGCTCGCCCCGGCGAAAGCGCATCGCGTGGCGGACGGCGAAGAAACCGAGATCGACGCCGATCTGCTCGCCGCCGGCGATATCGTGCGCGTAAGGCCGGGCGAACGTTTCCCGGCGGACGGCACGGTGATCGCGGGCAAATCCGAAGCCGACGAAGCGATGCTGACGGGCGAGAGCCGCGCGGTCGCCAAGGATATCGGCGATCCGGTCGTTGGCGGCGCGCTCAACGGGACGGGCGCGCTCGACGTGAAGGTCACCGCGTCGGGTGCGGACACGGCGCTGTCGCGCATCGTGGCGCTGGTCGAGAACGCGCAAGCGTCGAAGCCGCCGATCCAGCGTTTGGTCGATCGCATCTCGGCGGTGTTCGTGCCGGTGATCGTGCTGATCGCGATCGCCGCGTTGCTTGGCTGGTGGCTGCTCGACGGCGATCTCGATACGGGCCTTGTCGCCGCGATCAGCGTGCTGGTCATCGCGTGCCCTTGCGCGCTGGGCCTTGCGACACCCACGGCGATCGTCGTCGGAACCGGTGCCGCCGCCAAAACGGGCTTGCTGATCCACGACGCCGACGCGCTGGAACATGCGGCCCATGTCGATATCGTCGTGTTCGACAAGACCGGCACGCTGACCGAAGGCAAGCCGCGCGTCGCTTCCGTCGCGGGCGACGCCGATACGCTGCGCTTGGCGGCGGCGCTGCAAGCGCGTTCCGAACATCCGCTGGCGCAAGCGATCTTGCACGCCGCGAAAGGGCCGATCGCGCCGGCCGAGGATTTTCGCGCCCATCCGGGGCGTGGCGTGTCGGGCATCATCGAAGGCCGCGCGCTGATCCTCGGCTCGCTGCGCTATATGGAAGAAAGCGGCGTCGATTTGTCGGCGCTGCAATCCGCCATCGATGCGGCGGAGGCGTTGGGCCAAACGCCGACTTTGTTGGCGCAAGATTCGCGCGCCCTCGGCTTGATCGCGCTGGAAGACGCGCCGCGCGCGTCGGCCGCCGCCGCCATTGCCGCGATTAAGAAGCTCGGCGTCGAGGTGGCGCTGCTGTCGGGCGATCGGCAAGCGGCCGCATCTGCGACGGCGACGAAGCTCGGCATCGACAATGTGCGCGCCGAAGTTTTGCCGGCCGGCAAGGCCGATGCGATCCGCGCATTCCAAGCGCAAGGCAAGCGCGTGGGTATGGTCGGCGACGGCGTCAACGACGCGCCCGCACTCGCCGCCGCCGATTGCGGCTTCGCGATGGGGACGGGCAGCGATGCGGCGATCGGCACGGCCGGCATCGTGTTGCTGCGCGCCGATCCCATGCTGGTGCCCGCCGCGATCGATCTGTCGCGCGCCATCCGCAAACGCATCGCCGGCAATCTGTTCTGGGCTTTCGCCTACAACGTCGCGGGCGTGCCGCTGGCAGCGCTGGGATTGCTGAGCCCCGCCATCGCGGGTGCTGCGATGGCGTTGTCCTCGGTCAGCGTCGTCGCCAATTCGCTGCGCCTGCGTGGCTGGAAATTCACCGGAGAAACGAAATGAATATCGGTCAGGCGGCGGAGAAGGCGGGGATCAGCGCCAAGTCGATCCGCTATTACGAAAGTGTGGGCTTGATCGCGCAAGCGACGCGGCGCGGGAACAACTACCGCGACTACGGCGATCAGGAGATCGCGGAATTGCGCTTCATCCATCGCGCAAGGTCGCTCGGGTTTTCGGTGAAGGAGGTCGGCGATTTGCTGGCGCTGTGGCGCGACCGCAAACGCGCGAGCCAGCAAGTGCGCGAAGTCGCCAAACGCCATATCGACGATATCGAACGCAAGATCGCCGAGCTGCAATCGATGCGCGCGACGCTGAACACGCTGGTCGCCAAATGCCACGGCGACGACCGGCCCGATTGCCCGATCCTGGAAGACCTCGCCTCCGGCAAACCGCATTGCGGCTAGCCTTATCCGAGTCGCGCGCGAATCGGTGTATGGAGCCTCCATGGCCATGTCCGGGGGATTCGTGCGCGAGTTCGGCCGGGCCGCGGTGATCGCGGTCCCGCTCGCCGGTGTTTTGGCGTGGGGTTGGACCGAGTTCCAGGCGAGCGAGGCCGCCGCCACTCAGCAGGTCGCGCCGCAAAATGCGGAAGTCGCTTCGTCCGAACCCATTCCCGAACCGCAAATCGCCGCACCGGCCGAACCCGCGCGCGAACCCGCCGGGCCGTTTTTCGGGATTCGCCGCGAAGGCGTGGTCGCGGCACCTTCACCTGTACCGCCGCGCCCGGTCGCGGTCGCGAATGACGGCGGCTGGGAAAGCCGCGCCATTCCGGCCCCGTCGATCCGCACGGGCGCTTACGTCGCCATCATCATCGACGATATGGGCATGGACCGGGCGCGGGCGGCACGCCTTGCCGCGTTGCCGGGACCGCTGACCTTTTCCTATCTCGCCTATGCGCCCGATATCGACGCGCAATCGCGCGGTGCGCGCGCCAACGGGCACGAGATCATGCTGCATATGCCGATGGAGCCGGAGGGCCGCGACGATCCCGGTCCCGGCGCCTTGCGCGTGTCGCTGACGGACGAAGATATCCGCGCGCGCACGGCGGCGTCGCTCGACCGCTTGCCGCTCGCCGTCGGGCTCAACAACCATATGGGCAGCAAATTCACCCGCGATCCGCGCGCGATGCGCCCCGTGCTCGCCGAGCTCGCGTCGCGCGGTTTGCTGTTCGTGGATAGCCGTACCGCCGGTTCGTCGGTCGGGCTCGACGTCGCCAAGCAAAGCGGTGTCGCCGCCGCCGGGCGCGACGTGTTCCTCGACAACGAGATCGACGCGCGCGCGATCCGCGTCCAGTTGGCGGAGTTGGAGCGCGTCGCCTCGCGTCGCGGCTCGGCCATCGCCATCGGCCATCCGCACGAGGCGACGATCGAAGCGCTCGCCCAATTCCTGCCGGGCATGCAAGCGCGCGGGCTGCAATTGGTCGCCGCCTCCGCGATCGTGCGCCAGCGCCTGCGCGAAACACCCGCACCTTCGGCCCCTGTGGCGGCGCCGCTGGTGGCGCTTGAGGTTCCCGCCCCGGTAAGCCGTAATATTCAAGAAGTCGCGACAGCCGCATCGCCGATCATCCGGCAAACGGCCCGCGCGGTGCCCGAATCGTCGGCGCCGGTTTGGAACGGAGGCGAAGTGCCTTGGAAGCGGTATCCTATCGAGTGACGGGCATGACCTGCGGCGGTTGCGCGCGGGCGGTAACGAAGGCTGTGAACGCGGCAGCTCCCGCCGCGAAGATCGAGATCGATCTCGACGACGGTATCGTGCATGTCGCCGGCGGTCCCAGCGAAGCGATCGTGCAGATCGCGATCGAGAAAGCCGGCTTCGGCTACGCCGGCCCGGCATAGGCCGTGGAATTCGTCCCCAATCTCCTCGCGCTTGCGGGCATGCATATCCTGATGGCGATGTTGCCCGGCCCCAACACGGTGGTGGTCAGCTGGCAATCGGCGACGCGCTCGCGCCGCGAAGGCCTGCTGACCGTCGCGGGCGTGGTCGTCGCCTCGCTGATTTGGGTGGCGCTCGCATTGTGGGGCGTGGGCGCGTTGCTGCTCGAAGCGGGCTGGCTTTATCGCGCGTTGCGCCTGTTAGGGGCGGCTTATCTCGTCTATGTCGGCGTTCGGATGATCCGCGCGGGCTTTCGCCAAGGGGCGGGGGAGATGGCGGCGGCACCGCCGCGCATCTTCGGCAAAAGCCCGTTCACGATGGGGCTGACGACGACACTCAGCAATCCCAAATCCGCGGTGTTCTGGACCAGCGCTTTCCTGGTCGCCGTGCCGCCGCATGCGCCCGATTGGGTCTATGGCGCGATCTTGGCGATCATCGCCGTGCAGTCGTCGGCTTGGTATGGCGGTTTGGCGCTGTTCTTCTCGACCGGCTTCGCGCGCGCGCAATATCTGCGGCTCGCGCGCAAGCTCGATCTATTCGCGGGTGCCGTGATGATCGCACTCGGCCTCAAACTCGCCGACGAAGTCCGCCGCGAGTTGATGGTCCGTACGGCGAGCTGATCCTTTAGTTCGGCGCGTTCAGCCGCTCGACGACCGCGCGGTTGACCTGCGCGCCAAGCCGCGTGCGTAGGCCTTGCGTATATTCCGCGACCAGATCGTTGGCCATGTCCTGGCGAAGCTGCGTGCGGATCTGCTCGACGCCCGCCGCATCGGCGGCCGGATCGGCGGGCACGATCTCCTTCATGCGCACGACATATTGGCCTTCTAGCCCCGGCGTCACCGCCGCTTCGCCCGGCTTCAGCGCGAACAGGCGCGCCGCGATTTGCGCGGGCATGTTGCGCGCCGTGTCGCCAGTGCGCAGAACGGGCTCGATCGGCTCGATGCGCAGATTGAAGCGCAGCGCGACGGCTTCCAGCGCTTCGCCGCCGGCGATGGCGGTCAGCACTTCCTTGGCACGCTCGGCGGCTTTTTCGTCGCGGCGCTGGGTGGTCCACAACGCGGCGACCTCGTCGCGCACGGCGGCGAAATCCTTGCGCTGCGACGGCGTCACGCCATCGGGGCGCACCAGGAAATAAAGCCCGGTGCGCGTTTCGATCAATTGGCTTTCGCGGCCCACGGCGGTGTCGAACACGGCGCGCAACGCTTCCGGCGCGCCCGCGAACAACGCGATCGCTTCGCCCTTGGCGTCGCGCCCGCGCGCATCGACCGCGTCGAGCTTCACGACCTTGGCGCCGGCGGCTTCGGCCGCTTCGTCCAGCGTGCGGCCGCGCGTGATTTGATCTTCCAGCTTGTTCGCGGTCTCGAACGCGCGCTCGGCCGCCAAGCGGCGCTTCAAATCGGGCAGCAGCTTTTCGCGCACCGAGGCGAGCGTGGCTTCCTCGCCCGGCTTGACCGCAACGATCTCGACCAAATGCCAGCCGAACGGCGTGCGCACCGGGCCGATCGTCTTGCCCGCCGCCACGCCGGCCGCGAAGGCGGCTTCGGCGATTTCGGGGATCGTCTCGCCGCGCGTGACTTCGCCCAGCGACGTGCGCTCGGGCGATTGGCCCGGCGTTTCCTTGGCGACGTCGTCGAAGCTCTTGCCGCCTTCGATGGTGGCGAGGGTCGCCTTCGCGGCGGCTTCGTCGGCGAACAGCATCTGCTTCAATTCGCGCCGCTCGGGCACGTCGAACTCGGCCTTGCGCGCGGCGAACTCGTCTTCCAGCGCCTTGTCGTCCGGCTCGATCGTCGCGAGAACCTCGTCGATCCCGATGCGGGCGACCGACGCCGCGCGATATTCCGGCGCGGTGAAGCGGTCGATATTCGCTTCGTAAGTCTCTTTCAACTGATCGTCCGTCGGCGTGCCGACATCGGCGAACGCCGACGCGGGCACGAACACGCGCTCGCCCGAACGGCGTTCGTTGCGATGGCGATAGATCGCGTCGACCAACGCGGCGGGCACGGAAGCACCGGTGTCGAGCGCTTCGATCAGTGGCAGGCGGCGCGTTTC
>JAIUNH010000070.1 GCA_020161965.1 Pseudomonadota bacterium | reverse complement strand
AACAAGAAATTGGCGAAGCCCGAGCGGCCGAGGCTGTTCCGCTTTCACAAGCCGCGCGGCGTGTTGACCGCGACGCGCGATCCCGAAGGCCGCCCGACGATCTATGACGGCATGCCGGCCGAATTGCCGCGCCTGATGCCGGTCGGGCGCCTCGACTACAATTCCGAAGGCCTGCTGCTGCTGACCAACGACGGCGGCATCAAACGCCATCTGGAACTGCCCGCGACCGGCATCAAGCGCAAATATCGCGTGCGCGTCTATGGCAGCCCCGATCCCGCGCGCCTCGCGCGCTTGAAGAACGGTATTTCGATCGAAGGCGTGCATTACGGATCGATCGATGCGCGCCTCGAAGGCAAGCCCAACACCAGCAACGCGTGGATGATCTTCGAACTGACCGAAGGCAAGAACCGCGAAATCCGCCGTGTGTGCGAAGCGATGGGCTTGCAGGTCAACCGGCTGATCCGCATCGGTTACGGCGCATTCGAGCTCGACAAGCTTGCGGTGAAAGCCATCGAGGAAGTCGGCCCCGGCGAATTGCGCAAGGTGCTGGGCTCGGCTTTGGCCGGCGCGCCACTGAAGCTTGGCGGCAGGCCGGAGACGTGACCCGGCCGCAAGGTTCGGGATCGATTCGCATCGTCGGCGGGCGCTGGCGCGGGCGCAAACTCGCCGCCCCCGACGATCGCGCGATCCGCCCGACCGGCGAGCGCCAGCGCGAATCCTTGTTCAATATTCTGGGCCATGGCGCTTATGCGCCCGGCGGCGTGTCGATGCTGCAAGGGGCCGCGGTGCTGGACGTGTTCGCAGGCACCGGCGCCTTGGGCCTCGAAGCCTTGTCGCGCGGGGCGGCGAATGTGCTGTTCCTGGAACAGGCGGCGAATGCGCGCCGTTTGATCGAGGCGAATATCGCCGCGTGCAAGGCGCAAGGGGCCGCGCGCTTGGTGTTGGGCGACGCGACTAATCCCGTCGCACCGCCGCCATCGCCTTGGACGCCCGCGACGCTCGTCTTCCTCGACCCGCCTTACGGCAAGGAATTGGGGCCGAAGGCACTCGCCGCGTTGAACGCGAAGAGCTGGCTCGCCCCCGGCTGCGTGGTCGTCGCCGAGACCGGGGAGCATGAAGATTTCGCCGTGCCCGAAGGCTTCGCGCAGGAAGATATGCGCGATTACGGCAAGACGACTTTGCGGTTCCTGCGCCGTATTTGATTCCGCGCTGGCTCTGAAAAAGAAAACGGCGCGGGTGGATTTCTCCGCCCGCGCCGTTCGCCGTTAGGCTTTTAACCGGAAGATCAGGCCGCGTTCTTGGCCATGATCTCTTCCGCGATGTTGCGCGGCACCGGCTCGTAGTGGTCGAACTGCATCGTGAAGGACGCGCGGCCCTTCGACATCGAACGCAGATCCGAGATGTAGCCGAACATCTCCGACAGCGGCACGTGGCTGCGGATAATGACCGACGTCGCGACCTGATCCTGGCTCTGGATGATGCCGCGGCGGCGGTTGATGTCGCCCACGACGTCGCCGACGTGATCGGGCGGCGTCGTCACTTCGACGTCCATGATCGGCTCCAGGATGATCGGCTGGGCCTTGCGCATGCCTTCGCGGAAGCAAGCCTTGGCGGCGATTTCGAAGGCCAGCGCCGACGAGTCGACGTCGTGGTACTTGCCGTCGAGCAGCGAGTACTTGAAGTCGACCGTCTGGAAGCCCGCGAGCACGCCCTGCTCGCACTGCACCTTGATGCCCTTTTCGACCGCCGGGATGAACTCGCGCGGCACCGAACCGCCGACGACTTCGTCCTCGAACTCGACGCCGCCGTTGCGCGGCTGCGGCTCGAAACGGATCGTCACTTCGGCGAACTGACCCGAACCGCCCGACTGCTTCTTGTGGGTGTAGGTTTCGGTGTGCGACTTCGAGATCGTCTCGCGATACGCGACCTGCGGCGAGCCGATATTGGCTTCGACGCCGTATTCGCGCTTGAGGCGATCGACGATGATTTCGAGATGCAGTTCGCCCATGCCCGACAGAATGGTCTGGCCCGACTCGTGGTCGGTTTTCAGACGCAAGCTGGGATCTTCGGCGACCAGCTTCTGGAGGCCGATGGCCATCTTCTCGACCGAGTCCTTCGTCTTGGGCTCGACCGCGATGTCGATGACGGGCACGGGGAACGCCATGCGCTCGAGGATCACGGGATCTTCCGACGCGGCCAACGTGTCGCCCGTGCCGGTGTCCTTCAGGCCCACGAAAGCGACGATGTCGCCGGCGAAGACTTCCTTGATCTCGTCGCGCTTGTCGGCGTGCATCTGGAACATGCGGCCGATGCGTTCCTTCTCGCCCTTCGTGGTGTTGAGCACGGTGTCGCCGGACTTCAAGCTGCCCGAATACACGCGCACGAAGGTGAGGTTGCCGTACTTGTCGTTGATCATCTTGAACGCGAGCGCCGAGAACGGCTCGTCATCCTTGGCGGGCTTGAAGCGCTCGGGCTCGCCCTCTTCGGTGATGACACGCATGCCCTGGATGTCCGCCGGCGAGGGCAGATAATCGATGACCGCGTCGAGCAGCGTCTGCACGCCCTTGTTCTTGAAGGCCGAGCCGCAGAACACCGGACGGAACGCGCCCGACACCGCACCCTTCTTGATGCAGCGCTTCAGCGTCGCTTCCGCAACGTCGTTCTTCTCGAAATATTCTTCCATGGCGGCATCGTCGACGCCGACGACGGCGTCGAGCAGCTGCTGGCGGAATTCCTTCGCCTTGTCGACGAGGTCGGCCGGAATTTCGATGTCCTCGAACTTGGCACCCAGCTCGTCGCCATGCCAAATCACGCCCTTCATGCGGACGAGATCGACGATGCCCTTGAAGTCGCCTTCGGCGCCGATCGGGATCTGACACACGGCCGTGACGATGCCGAGCTTCTCCTTCATGGAGTCGACGGCCTTGTAGAAGTCCGCACCCGTGCGGTCCATCTTGTTGACGAACACGACGCGGGGGACGTTATAGCGATCGGCCAAGCGCCAGTTCGTTTCCGACTGGGGCTGCACGCCGGCCACGCCGCAAATGACGAACACGGCGCCGTCGAGCACGCGCAAGGAACGGTTCACTTCGATGTTGAAATCGATGTGGCCGGGCGTGTCGATGACGTTGATGCGGTGGCCGTTCCACTCGGCAGTCACGGCGGCGGACGTGATCGTGATGCCGCGCTCGCGCTCCTGCTCCATGTAATCGGTCGTGGTGTTGCCGTCGTGCACCTCGCCGATCTTATGGGACTTGCCCGTGTAATAGAGGATCCGCTCGGTCGTGGTGGTCTTGCCCGCGTCGATATGCGCGGTGATGCCGATATTGCGGAGCTTCTCGATCGGGATAGTTCGCGGCACGACTGCCTCCGTTGGCGCCGGCTCGGATTTCCACGTCGGGAAGCGGGCCGGGGGTTGGGTAAAACGAAACCGCGCGGGCGCCTGTCCCCCCAAGGGGCGGACGGCGGTCGCGCGGGCTACATCCGTGAAAACGGCGCGGGGCTTATACCCTTCGCGGGCCTTATATGGCAACAGCGAAGCGGGGGTTAAAGCCCCCCAAGGCCGCCCCTGGCCGGGCTGGTGCTAGGCCCAAGAATCGGTTAGGTTTTTAGCCATGCCGCCCAGCCCACCCGACGACCGCAAAGCGGTCATGCGCCGGATCAACCTCCAGGCCGACGCCATTCGGCGCAAACTCGACCCCAAAGTGCTCGAGCGCGCCAAGGTGGTGGCGGAGGGCGGGGAGATCTACGACCGCGAGGCGGCGCAGAAGGTCGTGGGCGAATTCCTCAAGGGCAAAACCCGCAAGGACGGGGGCCTGTTCCAGCAGGAACTGATGGTCCGTCTGCGCGGGGTCAAGCACTGACAGCATCCGGGACACCGATCATATGCAGGCCTATCGCTATCTGACCGGCAAGGACGATTCGTCCTTCTGCCACCGCGTGACCAAGGCGTTGAACGAAGGCTGGCAGCTTTACGGCAGCCCGACGCTGACCTTCGACGCCGCCAAGGGCCATGCGGTCTGCGGCCAGGCGATCACCAAGGAAGTCGAAGACACCGAGTATTCGCCGGAGTTGAAGCTCGGCGATCTCTAACGCTTCTCCAGCGTGCCGATGCGCCGCCCGCTCGCGTCGCGGATGACGTAACCGCCGCGCCCGTCGCTTTCATAGGTCTCGATCCGGCGCCCGGAAGCGTCGCGGCGGATATAGTCGCCGCCGCTGCTTTCAATCGTGCCGGTGCGCCGTCCCGACGCATCGCGCAGGACGAAGTCCTGCGCCAAAGCGGCGGTCGTCGTTCCCGCCAGCAGAATCGCGGCCAGAATTCTTGCGCGGTTCATGGGTGCCTCCCGCAATTCCAACGGAAATGCCGGCCGATGCATTCCCTTCGCTTGTCGACGTCATATTCACCGCCTAGGCTTCGGGGAATGAACCCGATCTCGCGTCGCGCTTTGCTGGCGGGTACCGCCGCCCTTGCCGCCGTTCCCGCCGGGGCGCAGGCCGGTTTCGCCAATCCCTACGATGTCGCCGGTTTGCGTGCGCGTAAGGGCGTGCCCGGTCCCGCCCCCAACTCTGCAAGCGCGCAATGCCCGGCGATGCCCCCGCCCGCGCGCGATCTGGTCGTGCCGGATTTCTATGCCGATCCGCCGGTCTATAGCCGCATCGATCACGACCGGCTGGAACAGCGCAATGCGCTGGTGAAGCCGATCGAAGCGGTGACGCGCGGCGTGACACTCAGCGTGGATCGTTGGGCGCGGCATAGTCCCGTCGATGGGCGATACGCGGCCTGCGCGGCGGCCTCCCTCGACGCGATGGCGCAGGCGGATTCGACACTCGGCCAGACGAATATCCAAGGCGGGTTCGAGCGCAAATGGATGTTCTGCGCGTTGGCGCTGGCGCATCTCAAACTCGTGACCGCGCCCGAATACGACGCAGCCGCGCAAGCCCGCGTGCGCGCGTGGTTCGCGCGTTATCTGCCGCATCTGCGCGAAACCTACGACAAGCCGCCGGGGCGCGGGCCGGCCCCTTCGATGCAGCTCAACAACCACGCGACCTGGGCGGGGCTGTGCGCGATGGCGCTATCGCTCGCCGTCGGCGACGATGCGAATTGGCGCTGGGGGATTTCGCGGATCAAGCTGACGCTTGATCAAGTCGATGCGGATGGGTTCCTGCCGTTGGAAGTTCAGCGCGGCGTGAAGGCGCTGCATTATCACAGCTTCACGCTGGGGCCCTTGGCGCTGGCGGCGTTCCTGGCACGGCCCAACGGGATCGATCTCGCCGGGCCGCCGGACGGGAAGTTCCATCGCCTCGCCAAACGCACATTCGAAGGCTACGCCGATCCGTCGGCGTTCGAAGCGCGCACGGGCGGCAAGACGCAAACGCCCTTCGCGAAGTTCTACGACATGAACTGGGTCGAGATTTACGCGGGCGAATATGATCGGCCCGATATGCTGGCGGCGTTGGGCACGCGACGGCCGCAGATCCAGTCGTGGCTCGGCGGCGATCTCACGCTTTGGCACGCGAAGGATCGCTAGCCGCGCGGGCGCAGATGGTCCGCGAATTGGCGCGCGCACTCCGCCCAAGAATAATCGCGCGCATGGGCCAAGGCGTGTTCGCGCGGGATTTCCAGCGCCTTCAAGCACGCGATGCGCAAATCCTCGTCCATCGCGCCGCCGGATTTTTCCGCCGGGCGATCACCTAGAACGTCCAGCGGCCCCGTCACGGGAAAAGCCGCGACCGGCGTGCCGCAGGCCATCGCTTCCAGCAGCACCAGGCCGAATGTATCGGTCTTCGACGGAAAGACGAACACGTCGGCGGCACCATAAACGCGCGCGAGTTCCGCTTGTTGCAGCACGCCCAGGAAATTCACGTCGGGATAGGTCGTGCGCAGCGACGCCAGTGCGGGGCCTTCGCCGACCACCCATTTCGATCCGGGTAAATCGAGTTTTAAAAACGCCTCGACGTTCTTCTCGACCGCGACGCGCCCGACATAGACGAAGATCGGCGGCTTGGTCTGCAGCCGGTCGCGCGGGCCCGGCTTGAAGATTTCCAGATCGACGCCGCGCGTCCACAGCACGACATTGTCGAAGCCCCAGGCTTCGAGATCTTTTTTCACCGTCGGCGTGGGCACCATCACGCGACTGGCGGGGCCGTGGAAACGGCGCAGGACCGCATAGCTCCACGACAACGGCGCATGAATGCGCGCGTTGACGTATTCCGGGAAACGCGTGTGATAGGCGGTGGTGAAGGGCAGATTGCGCTTCAAGCAGGCTTTGCGCGCCGCCCAGCCCAGTGGGCCTTCGGTCGCGATATGCACGGCGTCGGGCGCGAACGCGTCGAGCATCTTGCCCACGCTATGCGACCCCGCCAGCGACAGCCGGATTTCGGGATAGGTCGGGCAGGGGAAGGTCGTGAAGCGCTCGGGTGCGATCATCTCGACCGCATGACCCATCAGCTCGAGCTGCTTTTTCGTTTCGGTCAGCGTGCGCACGACGCCGTTGACTTGCGGGCGCCACGCATCGGTGACGATGACGATGCGCAAGGGCCGCGATGCCGCGTTCATCGTGCGGCCCCCATCGGTGCGGCGAGCATGTCGAGATTACGCACATGCGCCCAGTCGACGATCTTGAAACTGCCGTCCCAATCCTCGACCAGGGCCGTGCAGCTTTCGACCCAATCGCCGTCGTTCATATAGACGGCCTCGCCGATCCGGCGGATCTCGGCCTTATGGATATGGCCGCAGATCACGCCGTCGAAGCCGCGGCGATGGGCTTCGCCCGCGACCGCTTCCTCGAAATCCGAAATGTATTTGACCGCGTTCTTGACCTTATTCTTCAGCCACGCCGACAACGACCAATAAGGCAGGCCGAAGGTGCGGCGCGCGCGGTTGAACCATTCATTGGTCCAGAGGGCGCAGTTGTAGGCGTGATCGCCCAGGAAGGCGAGCCAGCGCGCATAGCGCACCACGCCGTCGAACGCGTCGCCATGGACGACCAACAGGCGCTTGCCGTCGGCGGTTTCGTGCGTGGCTTCGCCCGCGATGAAGATGCCGCCCAGATGGTGGTCGAGATAATCGCGCAAGGCTTCGTCGTGATTGCCGGGAACGTAGATCACCTCCGTTCCCTTGCGCGCCTTGCGCAGCACCTTCTGCACCACGTCGTTATGCGCTTGCGGCCAATACCAGCCGCGCTTCAAGCGCCAGCCGTCGACGATGTCGCCGACGAGATAGAGCTTGTCCGATTCGTTGTGCTTGAGGAAATCGAGCAGGAACTCCGCCTTGCAGCCCGGCGTGCCGAGATGGATGTCGGAAAGGAAGATCGTGCGCCAGCGTTTGACGTCGTCGCCGCCATCGCCGCCGCCGCCCATGCCATCGGGCGCTTGCGCCGCACGGCCGCCGACACGATGATCCACAAACTTGTCCACTGCCCGTCTCCGCGCCGAGTCGGCGATTTCCTTTTGTCCGTATAAGGGCTTCGTGGTAACCGTTTCGAGTGAATCTTCCGTTGCGAGAATAATTTTTAGAAACTTCGCGTGAGCGTCATAAAAATGCCATTCGACGCGAAAACTTCACGCCTTCTGGTCGTCTACAACCCCATCGCGGGGCGCCGCCGCCGGCGTTTCCTGTCGCGCGTGCTGGAAGCGTTGGAGCGGCGCGGGCTTTCGGTGCGCCTCGAGCCCACGAAAAAACGCGGCGACGCGGAAGACCTCGCGCGCATCGCCGATGCCGATCGCATCGTCGTCGCGGGCGGCGACGGCACGATCAACGAAGCGCTGAACGGCTTGCCCGAAACCGGCCCGCCGCTCGCGGTCATTCCGCTGGGCACGGCCAATGTGCTTGCGCACGAACTGGGCGTGGCCGCCAGCGCCGAGGCCGTGGCGGATGCGATCGTCGACGGCAAACCGCGCGACGTGACGCTCGGCCTCGTCAACGGACGGCGCTTTTCGATGATGGCCGGCGTGGGGTTCGATGCGCATGTCGTGCGCGACGTCGATACGAAGCTCAAACGTGCGATCGGCAAGGGCGCTTACGTGATCGAAACCTTGCGCCAACTCGTCAGATTCGCGCCGCGCTTCTACGATGTGCGCATCGATGGCGTGGCGCATCGCGCATCGTCGGTCATTTTGTGCAACGGCCATTATTATGGCGGACGCTTTGTTGCGGCCCCCGATGCACGCCTCGACGCGCCCGAATTCCAAGTCGTGCTGTTCGGCACGGCCGGGCGCTTTGCGACGATCCGTTACGCCGTGGCGCTGGCGCTGGGCCGCTTGCCCTCTCTTGCGGACGTCACGATCCTGCCCGCGCGCGTGGTCGAGATCGACGGCCCGCCGGACGAGCCCGTGCAGGCCGATGGCGATATCCTGGCCCATCTGCCGGCACGCTTCGAGGCGAAGCCCCGCGCCGCGCGGCTTGTGGGGCCAACTTAAGTTTCCAGTTTAGCTAATCTGCTCTACATCATAACCAATGTAACGGAGCGATTTGGACGTTCGTCCATTCCAAACTGGTCGCTGGCTTTGGCCAACCCATCCTGCAAGTTCTTGCGCACAACTTCGACCAAAGTTCCTTAACTTGTAGCGCGAATGGTAAATGCAGTCTGCGATTCGTTCGACGTCATCGCCCTCGTCAAACAGCAGATGGGACAGCGTTGTTTTGATATTGTTAATGCCATTGTTGCGAAGAAACTCACGCCGAAGCGACTGTAGCCCTCCAAGTGTAAATCTTAGCTGCTCACTGAAGGCGTGGCAGGTTTCCAGGGCGTCCAAAATTTCATCTTCATTGGCGTTGTCGAAGTCAGCTTTTGTGCCGAATGTTTTGGAAATCCGTCTGTAATTTCCTGGGATCGTATCCATCATGTAGCGATGTTCAGCGGTCCTCCATTCTGCAATTAGCTGGTCAGCAAACTCCGTAAGCGCTTCACCTTTTCTTATTGGAGATTTGTTGATTGCTTCGTCGCTAGCGTGATGACGTCGAACCCAACTGAGAAACTGATCTATTTCAATTCGAAGCGGAATGACATCCTCAGGCAACCTTCGGAAGCCTGCTGCGTTGTAGCGATCTTGTAGATGCTGGAATGACGCCAAGAAGGTCTGATACTTTTTCTTATACTCTTCGACGAACAGCCGATCTTTTGGCGCTGCCTTTTCTCCAACTTTGATTCCAGAGGGCCCGAAATATCCAAAGTCGCGCTTTACCGCTTCTGCTAATGGATCTTGCGCGGCATCAGGTTTATGTCTCCAAGACATCGTATATTTTTGCGCTGCAGTCTCGTCGTAGGCATGCGCATCCAACCAGTACTTTTGAAACAAAGCGCAAACTTCGTCGAAGTCGGGATCGGAAGGTTGAAGCGTTATGTTCGCTTCGGAATTTCCGTTCAGGCCGCCATCTGTAAGATTGGCAGAGCCAACAATCGCGACTTCGCTTCCAAAAATATAAATTTTCGAATGAAAACTTCGACTTGTGAAGTAGCGAATTATAACATTTGGGTGAGTGCGAAGACGTTCGAGAGCATTTGCGTCAGTGGCTGGGCCGAGGCGAACTATTAGTTTGACGGACACCTCGGATCGGAGGGCTTCGAGTATAGGTTCCGGATATGTGAAAAAGGGCGCGGCGAGGTAAAGAGTAGTTCCCGGCTTTGTAAAAAGTGAAAATGCGTTTCGAAGTACTCGATTTGGTGGGAGATTATCAAAAAGCATAGCAAGCCCCTCTTGGCAACCTATGCTACATCTTTATAAGTGTCCTCGCGCTTTTCAATAGCGCAATCTTTTTCTCGCCCCAAATTTACCGCGAATGCCGGTCGATTTTTCTTGGGTTAGGGCACGTGCGGTTGGTCGGGCCCAAATAAACCGTCACCCCGGGCGAGCGAATGCGAGACCCGGGGTCTGGTTACGCCGCGATGAGATCCCGGATCGCGCCGATGCGTATCGCATCGGCTTGTCCGGGATGACGAGGTCTATCGCCCCGCGATCGTGCAGCCGTCGATGCGCAAGGTCGGCGCATCGGTGCCGTGGCGGAACACCAGATCGTCGGCGGGCGTCAGATTTTTGAAAATCTCGATCAGATTGCCCGCGACCGTGACTTCCGATACCGGGAAGGTCAATTCGCCGTCTTCGATCATGTAGCCCGCCGCACCCCGGCTGTAATCGCCGGTGACGCCGTTCACGCCCATGCCGATGAATTCCGACACGTACAGGCCGCGCTTGATGTCCTTGATCATCGCGTCGCGTTTGATCGTGCCCGCTTCCATATAGACGTTCGTCGTGGCGGGGCTGGGCGGCGAGGTCGTGCCGCGTGCGGCGTGTCCCGTCGATTTAAGGCCGAGCTGGCGCGCCGAGCGCAGATCCAAAATCCACGTCGTCAGGCGGCCTTTGTCGATGATCGCGCGGCGCTGGGGCGCAATGCCTTCGCCGTCCACGGGCTTCGACGCGAGGCCGCGCTTGCGGAACGGGTCCTCGATGATCGAAATGCCGGGCGCGAACACGATCTCGCCCATCTTGTTTTTGAGATAGCTCGTGCCGCGCGCGATCGACGCGCCATTGATGGCGCTGGTGAGGTGCCGGACGATGCTGCCCGACACGCGCGGGTCGAGCACGATGGGAAGCTTGGTCGTTTCGATCTTCTGCGGGTTGAGGCGACGGACCGCGCGCATGCCCGCCTCGCGGCCGACCTTGGCCGCGTCGTCGAGGTCTTCGCCGTGCACGGCGGACGACCAATCATAGTCGCGCTCCATCGAAGTACCTTCGCCCGCGATCACGGCGACCGACACCGAATGCGAGCTGCGGCCGTATTCGGCGGCGAAGCCGTTGGACGCGGCGAGTGCGACGCGCGTGGTGCCCCAGCTTGCGTCCGCGCCCTCGGAATTCGTCACACCCTTCACCGCCATCGCGGTTTCCTCGGCGGCGCGCGCGCGCTCCATCAACACTTCGGCCGAGGGCTCGACTGGGTCGACAAGATCGAGATCGGGCAACGCCTTGGCGATGTCGGCGGGATCGGCGAGGCCGCAATAGGGATCTTCAAGCCCCGCCTTGGCCATCGCGATCGCGCGTTCGATCAACGCATCGAGCGCCTTGGGCGAACGGTCGTTCGACGAGACCACCGCCTGGCGCTTGCCGATGAACACGCGCAGGCCCATGTCGTGGCCTTCGGCGCGTTCGAGTTTTTCAAGCTTGCCCAAGCGCCGCGCATGACTGACCGACACGCCTTCGACGAACACCGCGTCGGCGGCGTCGGCCCCCGCACGCTTCGCCTTGGCGACGAGATCGGAGAGCAGATCGAGGGTCGAGACGGTCGCGGTCATGGGGCGCGCATCCTTCGCGTGGTTTCCCGGGCGAAGGCGCCCAGGCCGAGCAGATAGGCGAGGGCGATAATCCAGCCGCCCGCCATCGGGATATGGCTGGAAGCGAGCAAGGCCGCAAGCCCGATCGCCAATGCCAGCAGCAATCGCAGGCGGCTGGGGCCGCGCGCGATCAGCCCGCCAAGTGCGGCGCCCGAAATCAGGAACCCCAGCCCGGCCGCGCAGATCAGCATCAAGATCAGCGTCGCGGCCAGCGGCAAGCCGACCAGCGTGAACCCGGCCAGCAATGCCGCGAAGGGCACACCCACGCCAAGCCCGATTCCCCACAACAAGGCGGCGAAGGGTTTGGTGCGGATCGTCGCCGCACACGCATGGGTGAAGCCGGGGG
>JAIUNH010000069.1 GCA_020161965.1 Pseudomonadota bacterium | reverse complement strand
TCGAAATCGGCCAGCAGGCGCATGAGTGCCGCTTCGCCCGATGCGCCGGGTGCTGGATCGACGATCACGCACAGCACATGGCCGCGCCGTGCGGGCACGGGCTGCCAGCGGCACGACAAGCCCTCGATGCCCGGTAACTCGCCGGGGGCGGGTTCTATCCGCCATTTGCCATCGGCTTTGACCCAAGCATCGGCGGCAGCAATGCCCGAGCCCAGGAACTGGCCGAACACGTTGCCGCCGCCGAAATCCTGCAACGCCGCGCGCGCGTCGTGGCCCGCCGCGATCAACGCCTTCACGGGCACGAGGCCGACGCGCAAGGGAATGTCGATCTCCGCCGCCGCCCAATGTGCCAACGCGGCCAGTGCCGCACGCGTCGCAACTTCGCAGCCGGGCGAGACGGCGGCGATGGCGCCGTCGCCGCCGAATTGGCAGGCGGTCATGTCGGGCGGCTTCGTCGCGACGGTGGACAGTACGGCGACAGCGGCACCGGCGACGAAATTGACGTCGCGGTCGCGCCCGGCACCGGCGAGTTTCGTGCTCGCCTCCACATCCGCGACGGCGAGGAACCAATCGGGCCCCAGCGTTTGATAACGCGCGGGATCGTAGCCTTCGCGCGCGAAATCGCGGATCGCGGGTAGGCTCATTTATAGGGCCCTTCGGCTTCGAGGGCGGCGATGTGCTCGCGCATCGCGTCGTCCTCGGCCCGGCAGAAATCGCGCACGGCTTTCTCGAAGCCCGGATCGCGCAGCGCATGCGCACTCCACGTCGAGACGGGCATATAGCCGCGTTGCAGCTTGTGCTCGCCTTGCGCACCCGCTTCGACGCGCTTCAAGCCGCGCTGAATCGCGAAATCGAGCGCTTGGTAGTAGCACGCCTCGAAATGCAGGAACGGCAACTCGACCGAAGCGCCCCAATTGCGGCCGTACAACGTGTCAGCGCCGATCAGGTTCAAAGCGCCGCATACCCATTCGCCGTCCTTGCGGCCCAGGATCAGCAGCACTTTGTCGGCCAGGCGATCATGCAGCAGATCGAAGAAGCGCCGCGTGAGATAGGGGTTGCCCCATTTGCGGTCGGAGGTCGAGATGTAGAACGCGAAAAACGCGCTCCAATGCTCGCGCAGCAAATCGTCGCCGGTCAGTGCGACGAATTCGATCCCGGTCGCGGCGATGTCGCGCCGCTCGCGCTTGATCGCCTTGCGCCGCGAATGCGACAGCGCCCCCAGGAAATCGTCGAAGCTGCCATAGCCGCGATTTTCCCAATGGAATTGCACGCCTCTGCGCAACGCGAAGCCGTTCTCGGCGAGCAATTCGGCGTCGCTTGGATCGCAGAACGTCACGTGCAGCGAGGACACGCCGCTCGTGCGCGGCAATCCGGCCAGGGTTTGCGCGAGACCTTCGCGCACCGCATCGCGATCCGGGCCGGGGCGCGCGAGTATTCGCGCACCGGGCACGGGCGTGAATGGCACGCACGCTTGCAGCTTCGGGTAATAGCGCCCGCCCGCGTTCTGATAGGCCTGCGCCCAGCTATGGTCGAAGACGTATTCGCCCTGGCTGTGGCTTTTGGCGTAGAGCGGCACGGCGCCGACAAGCGTACCCGCGTCGTCGCGCGCGATCAGGTGATGGGCCGCCCAGCCGGTACGCGGGCCCACGCTGCCCGAATCTTCCAACGCCGAGAGGAACGCATGGCCGAGGAACGGATTTTCCGTGCCCGCACACGCATCCCATTCGGCGGGCGCGATCGCGGCCAGGCTTTCGACCGCGTCGATCTTTAGCGTCAGCGCACCATCGGGCATGAAGGATAGAATAGTCCCCGCCGCCTAATCTTCCAGGGTGAAAATCGCTTCCGTCTCGGTCGTGATGGCGAAGGGCAGGGAGGGGGCAGCAACATATCAAGCTTTAGCCGATCAGCTTTACTGCGTCTCTAACGCAATTCTCAAGTTGTTCAAGTAGTGACTTTGCTGCCACTCGTTGCCCAGTTTTTCTGATTGAAGCTCGCTCCAACGCGCTGAATAAAAGCACGCCTTACGCGAAACGTCTCCCTTTCCGGAGAGGAAACCATACGCTCTACGAACTTTATAGCGGTTGGGATAAATAGATCAAAAACGAATTGTTTATCGTGTTCACGGCGCAAAATGAAATCCAGCATCTTTGTTGCCAAGTCCTCACGCTGATTCGAGATGAACATATCAATACCGCGAAACAACGATTCGATAGACTGGCTAAATGATGAGTATACGCGGGGAACAGTTCTTTCATCGGAAATCGAATTCGTACGAATAATTTTATCCGCCTCTAAATAGGACAACAAAGCTAAATGAAGCGAATCGATTGCCTTCTCCGGATCTAAGGGCATTTCCGAATTAGCAATTCGGTTATACGCTTCGCCACGTTTCCCAAGAAACTCCGCCTTACTTATGGGCGGAAATTGCTTCGATGTGAGTACAAGATTGCAAACGTTGATAGCTTCATGCACAGCGAAGCCTGAGCGAACTTCGCCCCAGTACCAATCGCGGGGGCCCATAATGTCTTTCGCACCGTTTTTAATAGCCAAATATAAGGCATCACGAGCATCTGCAAGTCTTGGAGGGTTACACCTTAATAGCAATCTTCCCTTTAACAAATTTACCGTCGGGTGTTGCGAAACCTCAGGGGAGTTTGGTAGTTCTGCGAGTAGCTTAAAGCCGAAAGTTGTTCCTTCTGGGCCAGCTGCAAGTAGTTTACGAATCTCAAATTCAATTTTATTTATTTGCGGATTGATCGCCAAAAATGGCGACTTTGCGTACTGAATATTCGCTCGAATTTTAGGGTAAAAGTTCAAACTTGGAGAAACATCGGAAATAAATGCCTGCGTTGCGGCACCTAAGGCAAATGTCATGATGCCGTCATCTCGAAGTTCTCTTGAAAGGAACATCTCTAAGGTTTGGACAATGCAGTCGTTAATCTGCTCTTTGGAAAACTGAAGAACGTGCTCCAGTTCCTCGACCGTGACCGGCCTTTTAAAAAGACATAATGCTGCAAGAAAGTGGCGAGCGCGGTTGTCAAACGGGAGGGCGCTATATTCGCGCTGAAAAAGATATCGTCTAGCTTCTTCACCTTCTTTGCCTTGGTACATTTTTATTGCTTGATCGAAACTCGCAGTTCGCAACAGCCCAATAACAATCTCAATCGCAAGTGGCCTCCGTTCTGTAACCGCAGCGATCTCGCTGAGTTGTTTAGTGCTTAACGTAAGACTGACCTTAAACTGTTCGCTACAAGCTGCGACGAAATTTGGGAATTCAGTTGCCTGATCTAAGCCGGGAACCTCGATAGAATTCGCGATAGAATGAGAGGGGGCATTTCTGAGCGTATAGAGAACTTTGCCGCCAGCTTTGCTGCGAACAAGAATTCGGTAAAGATCGTCCAGGCCCGCATCTATACCGTTAGTAGTTAATGTATCGATATCATCGATAACAATAAAAGTTTGAATAGTATCAAGCATTGAGGCAACTTCACGCCTCAAATCTGTGCCCAGCAGCCCTTCAATCTTCTCGGTTGTTGTCCAACCTGCCAAAAGTAAAATTGCTCGGAATAGGCCATCGGAGTCCTCAAAGTCATATCCAGAATCAGGGTGGATCTTGCCCGAGAGCGGCTCTAGAGAAGCTCTCTTTGCGCTTACAAAAAGCACTAAATCAATCGGGCGACCAATAGACGTTGGAATTTGGCCGCCAGAGCTTGCGATAAATTTCGCAAATTGATGGGCAATAGTACTTTTGCCGGAGCCCCCCCTCCCAAAGAGAAACTTCCTCGGTTCCTCATCATTAAACAGCCAGCAATATAGCTTATCTAAGACGGTTGTACGCCCGACGAACTCTTTAATCGTGGCAGAGCTCGGGGGGATACTAGAGGTGATCGAAACCTCTTCATCTGAGAGGCGCCCACCAAATGTATCTCGCGCTGAATACAATATTGGCAGATCTTTAGACTTGGCCTCGACTACTTCATGGCCCTCTCTTACCCAAATAATCCCAACTCCATATTCGCCGATACGTTCAGCGAACTTTATGGGAGACGATGCCATTCGACGCTTCGGAACGAGTAATACGTCGACTTTTCGAGTCTGATCGGCTGAAAGAATGTATTCACGATGAATGGTCTGGAGCGCCGTGCCCGTCTTTTGCTTGATGGCCTGGTTGAAGTTTTCAATATTTACACGAACTTTATTGTGGCCAGGATCTCTCTTCTTGTCATGAACGCCAAAGATTATGATCCCACCAAATGAATTGTGTAGAGCGCAAACTAATCTGAGTATTCCTCCAAAGTAGTTGTCACTCATAGAATATGGAAATTGATCTTTATAATCCCAAAATACGCCTTCTTGATGCGGAAACGTATTAGTTTCGACCTCATATAAACCGATATCATTAAAAAAATCCGACGATGCCGGTAAAGAACCACCCTTGATAAGTTCTATTATTTCATTTGCAATATTTTCCATGTCACCGGTCCCTGGTCGCTTTTTGTCATTGTGACGTTAAATGTTGAACATTGACAATCATTTTCAAAATAAAGAAAAAACAATCAAAAATAAATTTCGATTAGTTGTAAGAAAAAATCGCTTCCATCTCGGTCGTGATGGCGAAGGGCAGGGCGGGGGCGCCGACGATCGTCCACGCCCCCGGATGGCCGAACAGATCGGCGAAAAGCGTGCGGGCGGGTTCGACCGCGTCGTCCAGCGCCGTGAAATCGCTGCCTGCGTTGACCAGGACGAAAATCTTCACCGGCCGAACGCGTAAGTCCGCGTCGATCTGCGCCAGAAGATTGAGCGCGGTCAGGTGCGACGCGCGCTTGGCTTTATCGAGATCGGCGGCGGTCGCGATCCGCCCGCTCTCGACGATCGCCTTGCCTTGCGTCGGCCCCATACCGGAAACATGCAGGTGCGCGCTCGCGCGCACGATGCCGACGTAATTGGCGACCGGTGCGAAGGCGGGCGGCAGAACCAGTCCGGCCTTCGCGACGCGTTCGCCCAGCGTCAAGCGAGTTCGAAGATCGCGTCGATTTCGACCGCCACGCCGCGCGGCAGCGACGACGTGCCGACGGCGGCGCGCGCATGCTTGCCCTTGTCGCCGAAAATTTCGACGATCATATCGGACGCCCCGTTGATGACGGCGGGATGGTCGGTGAATTCGGGTGTCGCGTTGACGAAGCCGCCCAGGCGCACGCAGCGCACGACCTTGTCGAGATCGCCGCCGGCGGCGGTCTTGAGATGCGACAGGATGCTGAGCGCGCACAGGCGTGCGGCCTGCTGGCCTTCCGCCACGCCGAATTCGCGGCCGAGCTTGCCTAAAAATTCCGGTTTGCCGTCCTTCTGGGAAATCTGGCCGGCGATGAACACGAGCTTGCCGGTGACGACATAGGGCACGTAATTCGCCGCCGGGGCGGAGCCGGGCGGCAGCTCGATGCCGAGTTGCTTCAAGCGGGCGTCGATCGTGCCGGTCATGGGTATTTCCCTTCGCTGGAGGCGGAAAAGGGCGCGACGATAGCCCCCCCTCCGGCGTAACGCTAGAGTCTGATCCAGGGGCTTGCCGGGCGGGCGCGGCTCGCCCATCATCTTCCCATGCGCTCGAAACTTCTCCGCTTTGGCGTAGCGGCCGGGCTGGCGTTGGCCTTGGGGGCCTGCGTCGCCAATTCCGGCGATGCCCCCCGTCCGCAAACCGCCGTCCAGGAACAAAATCTGCGCTCGACGCCCGAAGGTTTGGCGCTGGTGCGCCTCGCCATGATGCATCGGCGTGGCGAAGGTGTGGCCCAGGATCTGGGCGAGATGCGCAAGCTGCTGGTCCAGGCGATGGGCAAGGGCGAGCCGGTCGCCTATGTCGAAATGGGCCTGCTTGCCGCCAACGGCGACGCGGGCGTGCCCAAGGACGAAGCCTCGGCCGTGAAGATGTTCGAGCGTGCTTGGTCCGCGCGCTTGCCCTCGGCCGCGTTTTTTCTGGCGCAGGCGCATTACAACGGGCGCGGCGTGACGCGCGACTTTGCCTCGGCGCGCGAGTGGAGCTTGCGCGGCGCCGAGCTTGGCGATTCACGCGCGCAATTCATGTACGGCGTGATGAACGATATCGGCGAGGGCGGCCCGCAAGACGCGAAGACCGCCGTCGATTGGTATCGCCGCTCGGCCGCGCAGAACAACGCCGCCGCGATGAACAACCTCGCTTCGCTGTTCGCCGCCGGGCGCGGAATCGATCGCAACGATCCCGCCGCTTTCGCGCTGTACGAACGCGCGGCGGCGCTCAACAACGCTTCCGCGCTCAACAATATGGGCCGCTGGTATCGCGACGGCAGATTGGTCGCGCGCGACGACGGGCGCGCGGTCGATTTCTTCCGCCGTGCGGTGCGCCTGGGCGATCGCGGGGCGATGAACAACCTCGCCGGCATGTACGAGACCGGGCGCGGCGTGGAACGCGACCCCGCCGAAGCGGCAAGGCTTTATCGCCGCGCCGCCGGGCTCGATCCGGAGCGGGGCTCCTGAGCTTGATCTCGCGTCGAGGCGCGCTTGCGGGGCTGGCATTGCTGGCCGCCCCCGCTTACGGCCAAGCGCGGCCGTCGATTTTCGCGCCGCAGATCGACTACACCGCGATCGGCTGGTTCGGGCGCGACGCCAAGCGTTCGGCGCGCATCCATCGCACGCGCGACGCGATCCGCTATCACGCGACCGATGGGATCGAGCATGTGGTGATCGCAAGGCTCGACCGCGACAAAGCGTGGATGGTGGCGCCGGCGTTGCGCATGGCGTTCGAAACCGATCTGACCGGGCTGGGCTTGCCGCCCGCGATTTTGCGCGGGCGCGGCTTTCAGGAATCGGCGATCCGCAGCACGTCGGTCGATGGCGTGCCCGCGTCGCAACTGCGCGTGAAGCGCGACGCGGCGGACGTGGCGCTCGACGCGACGGCGCTGGTCGATCGGCGCGGTGTGTTGTGGCGCCTGGAAGGGACCGGCACGGTCGGCGGTCAGCCCGGCCGCCTCGATTGGAATTTCGAGGATGTGACGCCGGGAAAATTCGACGCGGGCCTATTCGAAGCACCCGCCGATATCCGCGTCGTGCCCGTCGCGGGCGAAACCTTGCTCCTCACGCTGCGCCGTTTCGGGATGATCCGCTAGAGCCCTTTTCGGTTAGTTGAAATCGCCTGCGCCGCAGGGATTTTGTGACGCAGGCAGGAGAAGGGCGCCGCGCGTAGTGGTTCTACGCGCAAGCCGTTCGACGCACCTGCGGCGCAAAAGAACGCGGCCCCCTAGCTAAAAGGAAATGGGGGTTGGGTTCCGGCGGGCGCCCGCTTTGTTGCGGTCCTCGCCGATAGAACCACTATCGGCTTCGGACCGCGCCGCGCGGTTCGCACACGCCGGAAACCCAACGCAGGCATTTCCAACTAACCGAAAAGGGCTCTAGTTCTTGGCGCCGGCAGGTGCGCCGATCGCGCGCGGGGCGGGGCGCGACAGCACGTCCTTCACGCCCGCGGCGGTCTGCGCCAGAAGATTGGTCGCTTCGCCGATCGACGCGGTTTTGGGCATATGCGTCCAGGCCGACGACCACCCGTTGACCTTGATGTAGATCTCCTCGACCACCGGCTGCGCCTCGCGGATGTAAAGGATCGCGGGCATCGCCTCGACGTAGAAATTGCTGCCCTTCACCGCGCGGTCGTAGAGCATGCTGGCGTTATAGACATGCGTGCCGATGATCTTGCCGGCCCGCTTCAACGCGTCTTCCAAGTCGCGCACTTGGGCGGAGAGCGGCTTATCCGACAGGATCGCCGGGATGGGGCGCAGATCCTGTACCTTCACCGCGCAATCGATCACCCAGCGCCACAGCTTGCGCCAGATCTCGACCTTCACCATGCCGCGCAGCATTTCCTGCTGTAGCGTGTTCTGCATGTCGATGGGGTTGAGGCGCGACGGCGGCACGCCGGATTTGGCGAGGCGCTGCACGAGGCGCGCATAGGCTTCGTTGAAAGCCTGCTTGTTGCGGATCGGCTGGGGCTTGTAGTTGCCGATCGCGCCGACGATGTCGTCGATGAAACGCTCGCAGCTTTCCTCGGGCTGCGGCAGCGGGCGCAGATAGAGAAGCGAGGCTTCGGGCAGTTTCTGGCCGAACACGACCTCGTCGACGATGCCCAGGCCCAGCACCTGCGAGACGAGCTCGACGAGGCGGCGGTTATAGTCGGAGCCGGGATCGTAATCGCGCATCAGCGACGCGTCGGAGCCCGAGCGCACGAATTGGATGCCCGTCTCCTGGCCGGTCTGGTTGAGGTTCATCACCACGTCCAGGCGGCCGCGCTCGGCGTCGAAGCGGATGGGGGCTGCGGCAAACGCGCCGGTCGATTCCTTGAAGCGGAAACAGCCGCTGCGCCCGATATCCTCGAAGATCTCGCGATCGATATCGCTTTCCTTGCCGGGCACGTGGCGCATCAACAGGCCTTCGACGCCTTCGGCGGCCAAACGCAGCATCTCGCGCAAGCCGCGATCGTCGTATTTGTCGATGTCGTCGCCCGGCCGGCGCGGATCGTTTAACTGGCTGCTCATGGCGGTTTAGGTAGCAAGGGGTGTTCCACCCAGCAAGCTAATCCGCAAATTTTACGGTTATAATTTTGACGCGGGCTATTTTGTGCGCATCGCGCCAACGAAAAAGGGCCGGGATTTCTCCCGGCCCTTCGTCGTTTCGACTTGTCGTCGTGGCTTATGAGCAGCCGCTGGTCGAGCCGCAATCGATGCACTTGGTGCACGTGCCGTTGCGCACCATCGCCATCGAGCCGCAGGTCTCGCACGGATCGCCCGTGTAGCCCTTCATGCGCGCTTCGCGGATCTTGTCCATCTTCGAAGCTGCCTTGGGCTGACCGGCATCCATCGCCGTGCCGATCGCCGCGGCAACCGCTTCGATCGCGAAGCCGATCGGCTGCTTGTCGCCTTCGACCTGGGCCGGCGCTTCCGCCGTCTCGGCGAGACCGACTTCCGCCTCGTCTTCGACTTCCGGTTCGAGCAGATCCACGTCGCCCGCCAGCGCCACGGCCGACGAGGCCGGCGCACCACCCGGCAGCACCTTGAAGCGCTGACGCACGAAGCCGGTCGAGGCGACCTTCTTGACCGCGTCGAGGGCGGCGGCGGCGGCGGCCGAACCGGCCCCCGGCAGGGTCGAATCCTTCTCGCCCTTGCCCATCGCGTCGGGCTCGAGATCGTCCTGCACCACATGGGCGAGGTCGTCGCGGCCGAGATACGACACGGCGAGTTCGCGGAAGATGTAGTCGAGGATCGACGTCGCGTTCTTGATCGCGTCGTTACCCTGGACGATGCCGTTGGGTTCGAAACGCGTGAAGGTGAACGCTTCGACGTATTCCTCGAGCGGCACGCCGTATTGCAGACCGATCGAGACGGCGATGGCGAAGTTGTTCATCAAGCTGCGGAAGGCGGCACCTTCCTTGTGCATGTCGATGAACAGCTCGCCGACCTTGCCGTCTTCGTATTCGCCGGTGCGCAGATAGACCTTGTGGCCGCCGATCACCGCCTTCTGGGTGTAACCCTTGCGGCGGTTGGGCAGACGCGCGCGGGCGGTGGCCGCCACGCGTTCCACGATGCGCTCGACGATCTTCTCGACCTTCACGATTTGCGGGGCCGCGGTGATCGTCTCGACTTCGTCGTGGACGTCGATGTCGTCGCCGACGATCGCGGCGAGCGGCTGCGACAGCTTCGAGCCGTCGCGGTAGAGCGCGTTGGCCTTCAAGCACAGGCGCCAGGACAGCAGATACGCGTCCTTGCAATCCTCGACCGTCGCCTGGTTGGGCATGTTGATGGTCTTGGAGATCGCACCCGAGATGAACGGCTGCGAGGCCGCCATCATGCGGATATGGCTGTCGACCGACAGATAGCGCTTGCCGTTACGGCCGCACGGATTGGCGCAGTCGAACACCGGCAGATGCTCTTCCTTGAGGTGCGGCGCACCCTCCAGCGTCATCGAGCCCGAGCACCAGGTGTTCGCGGCTTCGACTTCGGCCTTCGCGAAGCCCAACGCGGCCAGCATGTCGAACGCCGGATCGTCGAGCTGTTCCTTGGTCAGCTTCAGCGTGTTGAGGCAGAACTCCTCGCCCAGCGTCCACTTGTTGAAGACGAACTTGATGTCGAACGCCGACTTCAACGCGCCTTCCAGCGTGTCGAGCTGCGCTTGACCGAAGCCCTTGGCCTTCAACGCGCCGTGGCTGACGGCGTTGGAGCCCTTCAGCGTGCCGTGACCCACCGCGTAGGCGATGATGTCGTCGATCTGCGACTGGGTGTAGCCCAGGGTCTGCAGGCCGACGGGCACGACGCGGTTGATGATCTTGAAGTAGCCGCCGCCGGCCAGCTTCTTGAACTTCACCAGCGCGAAGTCCGGTTCGATGCCGGTCGTGTCGCAATCCATCACCAGGCCGATCGTGCCGGTGGGCGCGATGACCGTGGCTTGGGCGTTGCGATAGCCGTGGGCGACGCCCAGTTCCAGCGCGTCGTCCCACGCCTTGCGCGCGGCGTCGACCAAGCGCGCATCGGGGCAATCCTTCGCGGGCAGGGGAACGGGGAGGATCGTCAGGCCTTCATAGCCCGCCGCCTCGCCATACGCCGCGCGGCGATGGTTGCGGATGACGCGCAGCATGTGCTCGCGGTTGGGCTCATAGCCCGGGAAGGCGCCGAGCTCGGCCGCCATTTCGGCGGACGTGGCGTAGCTGACACCCGTCATGATCGCCGTGATGGCGCCCGCGATCGCGCGGCCTTCGTCGGAATCATAGCCGAGGCCCATCGCCATCAGCAGACCGCCGATATTGGCGAAGCCGAGGCCCAGCGTGCGGTACTCGTAGGAGAGTTCCGCGATGCGCTTGGACGGGAACTGCGCCATCAGCACCGAGATTTCGAGCGTCACCGTCCACAGACGGCAGGCATGCTCGAAAGCGGGTGCATCGAACGAGCCGTCTTGGCGGCGCAAGGCCAGCAGATTGACCGAGGCGAGGTTGCACGCCGTATCGTCGAGGAACATGTATTCCGAGCACGGGTTCGAGGCGTTGATGCGCCCCGATTCCGGGCAGGTGTGCCACTCGTTGATCGTCGTGTCGTATTGCAGCCCCGGATCGGCCGAGGCCCAAGCGGCTTCGCCGATCTTGTCCCACAGCGCCTTGGCGTCGACCGACTTATGGATCTTGCCGTCGGTGCGACGGATCAATTCCCACTTGCCGTTGTCGAGCACGGCCTGGAGGAACGCGTTGGTCACGCGCACCGAGTTGTTCGAGTTCTGGCCCGAAACGGTCAGATAGGCTTCCGAATCCCAATCCGTGTCGTAGGATTTGAAATCGATCTTCTCGAAGCCTTGCTTGGCGAATTGGATGACGCGCTGAATGTAGTTCTCGGGGATCAGCGACTTGCGAGCACCCTTGATCGCATTGCGCAGCGCGTTGTTCTTTTTGGGATCGTAACCGGCTTCGCCCGCCGATTTGTCGCACGCGGCCATGATCTCGTTGAGATGCTTGGCGGCGAGGCGCGAGCCCGCGACCAGGGCCGCGACCTTCTGTTCCTCGACGACCTTCCAGTCGATGTAGTTCTCGATATCCGGATGGTCGATATCGACCGTCACCATCTTCGCGGCACGGCGCGTGGTGCCGCCCGACTTGATGGCGCCCGCGGCGCGATCGCCGATCTTCAGGAAGCTCATCAGGCCCGACG
>JAIUNH010000068.1 GCA_020161965.1 Pseudomonadota bacterium | reverse complement strand
TCGTTGACTACCCACAAAATACCGACCGACACGGCCTTGGTCTCCGGCGTGTCGGGATAGGCATCGGCGGGGATCGTCGTTTCGGTGAGGAACGGCAATTCCTGGCGCAAACGCGCGACAAGCCCGCCCAGCGGCAGCAACGTGATGTCCTGATCGGCGGCGAGTTCGCGCACCAGCGACGACGGCACGACGGCGGTTTCGAAAAACGCGTCGAGCTTGCCCGCCTTCATCGCCTCGATCGCTTCGGCGGTTTTGAGATATTGCGCGCGCAGATCGCGTTCCTGCACGCCGGCGGCGGCAAGCAGCGCGCGCGCGTTATTGGCCATGCCCGATTCGCGCTCGCCCAGCGAGACCGCCTTGCCGCGAAGCCCGCGCAAATCGCCGATCTTGGCCGATTTGCGCACGATCACATGCAGCGTCTCCGGGTAGAGATAGGCGAGGACGCGTAGCTTGTCCGTACCCGCCTTGCCGCGCCAAGTGCCTTTGCCGGTGAAGGCGGCATAAGCGAGATCGGATTGGCACAGCACCGAGTCGATCTTGCCGGTCGTCAGCAATTCGAGATTGGCGAGCGAGCCCGCCGTGGTCTGGTTAACCGCGATCATGCCCGGCACGCCGCAGGACCCGCCGCGCGCGCAATCACGCGCACCGGGCGGTGAGGACACGACCTGGCCGATCAGCGTACCGGCTTGAAAAAGACTGGATTCCGTAGGGCCCGAGGCGATGCGGAAAAATTTGGCGTCCTGGGCTGCGGCGGGATTTGGGCAGACTCCGCCCCCGAGCGCCGCCAAACCGGCCCCCCCTGATCCCGCCAAAAACTGGCGCCGACTTATCGACATCCGCCGCCCGAACCTACAAGGAGCGCGCCCGGCCGTCCGGGAACTCCCGCTTGTTCTATTTAACGGAGCATAGCAGCGCCGTCATCCCACCATTTGCTGGGGCAGCCATGTCACGAGTTCAGGGAACCAGACCAGCAGCGCCACCATCACGCACATCATCAGGAAGAAGGGGAAGGCGACCTTGCCGATATAGGTGATCTGGTGCCCGGTCATGCCTTGCAGCACGAACAGGTTGAACCCGACCGGCGGGGTGATTTGGGCCATTTCCACGACGATGACGATGAAAATGCCGAACCAGAGCAGGTCGAAACCGGCGCGTTCGATCGTCGGCATGACCACGGCCATGGTCAAAACGACCATCGAGATACCGTCGAGGAAACACCCCAGAACCGCATAAAAAATCGTCAGCACGACGATCAGCATGCCCGAGGAGAGATTCAGCGAATCGATCCATTCGGCCAGATGGCGCGGCAGGCCGGTGAAACCCATCGCCAAAGTGAGGAACGCGGCCCCGGACAGAATCAACGCGATCATGCAAGACAGGCGCGTCGCTCCCATCAGGCTTTCCTTGAATACCTTCCAGTTCATGTCGCCTTGGACGGCCGAGACGATCAGCGCGCCGGCCACACCCACCGCCGCGGCTTCGGTCGCCGTGGCAAGGCCCGCATAGATCGAACCCAGCACGATCACGATCAGTGCCACCGACGGGATCAGATGTCGCGCGGCGTAGATCTTCTGCAGGAAATTCATCGAACCGTCGGCCGCGGGAATTTTGTCGCGCTCGATGATCGCCCAGATCATCACGGTGACCATGAACAACCCGGCCAGCGTCAGGCCGGGAATGACACCCGCGATGAACAATTGCGCGATCGAGGTGTTCGTCTGCACGCCATAGACGATCATGATCAGCGAGGGCGGGATCAGCAGGCCGAGCGTGCCCGAGCCCGCCAAGCTGCCCACGATCATCCCTTCGGGATAGCCGCGCTTGCGCAGTTCCGGGATCGACATCTTACCGATCGTGGCGCAGGTCGCGGCCGAGGAGCCGGAGATCGCCGCGAAGATCGTGCAGCCGATGACGTTGGTGTGGATCAAGCGTCCGGGCAAACGCTGCATCCACGGCGCCAAGCCCTTGAACATGTCTTCCGACAGCCGTGTGCGGAACAGGATTTCGCCCATCCAGATGAACATCGGCAGCGCCGTCAGCGTCCAGGACGAGGCCGAGCCCCAGATCGTCGTCACCATCGCCGCCCCGACCGGGCGGCTGGTGAACATTTCCATCGCCGCCCAGCCGATGGCGAGCAAGGCGATGCCGATCCACACGCCCGAACCGAGGATGACGAACAGCAGGACAATCAACAGCCCCGCGATCCAAAGATTTTCCATGGCGCGCTTACCTTATTCCGTGTGCTGCTGATCGGCGGAAAGATCGCTCTCGCGGATTTCGCGCCCGCCGAGTACTTGGACGAATTCGTCGACGAAAGCCACGCACAGGACCGTCACGCCGATGGACATCGCCAATTGGGGAATCCAGAGGGGCGAGGCGTCCATCGCGTCGGACCGGCTTTCGAATTCCCAGGACCAATAGACCATGTCCCAGGCGTACCAGGCGAAGAAGCCGGACATCAGCACGGCGACGCCCAAGCAGATGATTTCCATGACGCGGCGCGTCGCCATCGGCAGGCGCTGAATGATCAGCGTCACGCGGATATGCTCGCCGCGTTTCAGCGTGTGCGCCAACGCGAAGAACGACGCGGCGGCCATCGCGTAACCGGCATAGGCGTCGGTGCCGCGCACGAAGATGTCCGAAACACCGCCCAGAACCTGAATCAGCGTGACGACCAAAATCGCCAGCATCGAAAGCCCGGCGAGCCAGGCAGAGGTGTCGTAGATGAAATCGAGAGCGCGGCGCATGATCCGTCGTCGTTCAAGTCGAAAGAAAAAGGCCGGCGGGTTACCCCGCCGGCCCGGTTTCCGCGTTCCGCGTTAGGACGCGGCGCGGAAGGCGTTGACGAGCGCTTGGCCGTCGGCGCCCGCGCGCTCCAGCCAGCCCTTCGACAGATCTTCGCCCCAGCGCTTGAAGCCGTCGCGCAAGGCGGGCGACGGTTCGGAGACCGTCATGCCGTTCTTGGCGAAGGCTTCCAGGAAGGTCCGATCGAGGCGTTGGGATTCCGCCCAGCCACGCGCTTCGGCGACCTTGCCGGCCTGGGTGACGGCGGCCTGCACGCTGGCGGGCAATTGGCCCCAAGCGCGCGCGTTGACCATCGTCATGTTCTTCGGCAGCCAAGCCTGGACGTCGTAATAGAACTTGATGTGTTCCCAGATCTTCGAATCGAAGCCCGTGGCGCCCGACGAGATCATCGAGTTCACGCGGCCCGAGGAGAGGGCTTGCACCAATTCCGCGGCCTGCACCGTGGTGACGCGCATGCCCGCGAGTTCGGCGAAGCGGCCGGCCGACGCGCCGTAGGAGCGGAACGACAGACCCTTGAGATCGTCGGGCACGTTGAGCGCCTTGGGGCTGTAGAAACCCTGCGGCGGCCACGGCACCGAGAAGAGAGGACGCACGCCGCGCGACGACAAGCGCTTCTCGATATAGGGCAGTTGCAGATCGGCGAGACGGCGCGACTGCGCGAACGACGTGGCGAGGAACGGCACGTTGTCGGCGCCGAACATCGCGTCGTCGTTTTCCATGACGACCATCAGCAATTCGCCCATCTGCGCCTGGCCCGTTTGGACCGCGCGCATGATTTCCGGCACCTTGAACAGCGAAGCACCGGCATGGACGGTGATTTCCAGCTGACCACCGGTCGCGTCCTTCACGTCCTTGGCGAATTGGATGAGATTGGCGGAGTGGAAATTCGTCGCCGGATAACCCGCGGGCAGATCCCACTTCCAGCGCGCCTGGGCGCGCGCGATCATCGGCATGCCGAGGACCGGAAGGGCGACGGCGGCGGCCGTGCCGGCGAGGAAATGGCGGCGCGATACGGTTGTCTTCTTCATCTTTTCACGACTCCCTGTGATTCCGGTGTCGACGGTCATGGCGCGGTTCGCCCGCACCCTGCGGATACGGTCGAGCCGTTCATGCAGCCAGCATGCCGGTTCCAATGACGAAAAGCCTAGTCCCTGATTTGTTGCCTGGGAAGCTAGGATAACGTTGACGAATCGTCAACGATTATTCGGCGTTTCGACCTTCACGACGCCGGACGCGATCAGGCGTTCGATCTCGGCCGGAGCGATTCCCAGCTCGCGCAGGATGCCGCCGCCGTCGGCGCCGATGCCCGGCAGATCGCGACGGATGGGCAAGCGCTCGCCGTCGAAGCTGATCGGCAAGGCGGGGATGCGCACTTTCTTGCCGTCGGGATTGGTGACTTCCGCGAGGCCGCCGCTGGCGATCAAATGCGGATCGTCCAGCAGATCCACCGGCTTGCCGATCGGCGCATAGGGAATGCCGAGCTTCTCGGCCTTCGCCAGCAATTCGGCCTTCGTGCATTTCTTCGCCGCCGCCTGGATCACCGGCAGCATCGTGTCGCGCGCGGCACAGCGCTGGTTGTTGGTCGCCAGCGCCGGGTCGGCCTTCAATTCGGCGAGACTGAATTCGTCGCAGAACGGACCCCATTGCGTGTCGGACACGACCGCGAGGAACAACTGATCGCCATCGGCCGTGTCGAACACGTCATAGACGCCCCAGGCAGCACGTCGCACCGCCATCGGCGGCGGCGCCACACCGGTCACGCAATATTGCGCGACATGCTGGGCCATCAGGAACGCGCAATTCTCGAACAGCGCCGACTTCACGTAGCGGCCCTTGCCGGTCGTCTGGCGTTCGTGGATCGCGGCCAGAATGCCGATCGCCGCGAACATGCCGCCCATGATGTCGTTGACGGAAGTTCCCGCGCGCAACGGCCGCCCGGCGGGCCCGGTCATGTAAGCGAGCCCCGCCATCATCTGCACGACCTCGTCCAGCGCCGTGCGATGTTCGTAAGGCCCGTCGAGGAAACCCTTCAGCGAGCAATAGACGAGCTTCGGGTTCGTCTTGGAAAGTTCGTCGTAGCCGAGGCCGAGCTTGTCCATCGCCCCGGGGCGGAAATTCTCGGTCACCACATCGGCGTCGGCGACCAGCTGGCGCACGATCGCCAAGCCTTCGGGCGATTTCATGTCGATCGCCAGCGAACGCTTGTTGCGGTTGAACGTCGCGAAGAACCCGGCCCCCGACGCCCCTAAGCGGCGCGTATTGTCGCCCGCCGGAACGGGCTCGACCTTGATGACGTCGGCCCCCAGATCGGCGAGCACGAGGCCGCAGCTCGGCCCCATCACCATATGAACGAATTCGACGATCTTCAGCCCGGCGAGCGGCTGCGGCCCTTGCACATTCGACATGATGCTTACGCCGCTTCCTTGAAGCCTTTGGGCAGACCCGCTTTGGCGAGATGGCCGTGGAACTCGGCCCCCGGCAAGGCTTCTTCGAGGATGCGGCGCGCCGCGATCAGCTTGTCGAAATCCACACCGGTCGAATAGCCCATCGCTTCGAGCATGAAGACGAGATCTTCGGTGATGACGTTGCCCGAAGCACCCGGCGCATAAGGGCAGCCGCCCAAACCCGCCATCGAGGAATCGAGCGCGGTCACGCCCGCTTCCAGTGCGGCCATGCAGTTCGCAAGGCCCAAGCCCCGCGTGTTGTGGAAATGGGCCGCATCGAGTTTCGGGCCCGCGATCCGCCTCGCCTCCACGAACATCTCGCGCACTTGTTTGGGATTGGCGTAGCCCACCGTATCGGCGATCGAGATCGTGTCCGCCCCCGCCGCGGCGATACGCTCGACCAGGCGCAGCACATCGGCTTGCGGCACTTCACCTTGCAGCGTGCAGCCGAAGGCGGTCGAAATGCCGCCATTCACTTCCATCTTGCGGCCCGCGGGCAACGCATCACGCAAGGCGACAATGCGCTTCAACTCATCGACCTGCTCGTCGACGGTTTTGCGGACATTGGATTTGGAATGCGCTTCGCTCGCCGAAATCGGCAGCGAGATTTTATGCACGCCCGTCTCGGCGGCGCGTTCGGCCCCCTTCAAATTGGGCACGAGGGCGACGACCTGAATATTGGGAAGCGTCATCGCGAACGCGGCGATTTCCGCCGCGTCGGCGAATTGCGGGATCAGCTTCGGATTGACGAAGGAACACACTTCGATCTCGCGCAAACCGGCGGCCGCGAGTGCGGCGATCCAACGCTTCTTCGCGTCGGTCGGCATGAAGATCTTGGTGTTCTGCAGCCCGTCGCGCGGGCCCACCTCGCTGATGGTGATCGCTTTCGTCATAACGTTTCCCCGATATTTTTTTATTGGGTCAGGCGGTGTCGCGACGGCGCCGTCAACTCGGCGCCGTCCCGCCCAGCAAACGCGAAAGCTCCGTGCCGGCGCGCTTCAGCGTCGCGGCCATCGTGTCGATCGCAGGGGCAGCGAAACGCTGCGTGGGGCCCGACAGCCCGATCGCGGCAACGACGCGCCCATCGGCGCCGTAAACCGGCACGGCGATCGCGGCACTTTCCGGCGTCACTTCGCCCAGCGACGTGACATAGCCTTCGGCGCGCAGCTTGTCGTATTCGGGGCCTTGGCCTTCGGCGGCGAGCAACGCCTTGCCCGTGGCGCCCTTGCCCAACGGGCGGCGGTCGCCTTCGCGCACGATCGAGCGCACGATTTGATTCGATTCGACGCGATGCAGGCAGACGCGCACGTCCTTCTCGCGCACATAAAGCGAGGCGGTCTCGCCCGTCTCCTCGGTCAGCTTGCGCAGGATGGGCAGCGCCAAATCGCCGAGCTTGAACGCGGCTTGATAAAGATGGCCCGCCTTCAACGCGGCCGGCCCGATGCGAAACGCGCCATCGGAATCGCGGGTCAGGAACCCGGCGCGATCGAGCGACACCGACAGGCGCAGGATGGTGCTTTTGTAGAGACCGGTGCGCTTGGCGAGCTCGGCCAAGGTCAAACGCGGATTGCGTTCGTCGAACGCGGCGACGATGGCCAGCGCCCGGCCGACGGCGGCAACGCCTTCCTTGTCGCGGTTGGGTTTCGGGGCGGTGGCGGCGGCGGGGGGCGGTACGTCGATATAGGACATCGGAGCAATCATTCTACCTGACAGAATATCGTTCTGTTGCGCGGGAAAACGGAACGCCAGCATCGTCCTGTATGCCGACCGGAGTCAACAACCACATACCGCGCTTGCGAAGAATTTTTTGCGCCTGCGAAGGCCAAACGAGATCAGGCCTTGGCCAAATCCTTGGTCCAAAAGGCCATCGGCTTCGCGGTCGGCGCCGTGTCGCCGAGATCGCGCCATTCGAACGACGCGGTCAGGTCGCCGCGCGGCGTGAATCCGCGCTTGGTCCAGAACGCGTCGAGCGGCACGTAATCGGCGGGCCGCGCGGGATGATCCTTGGGGCGCACGACGCCGCAGAACGTCGCGAGCTTGAAGCCAAGTTCGCGTGCGCGCTTCTCGCGCTCGACGAAGAAGCGCACGCCCGCCCCCTGCCCGCGATATTCGGCGAGCAGCACGGATTCGCCGTAATAGTAGACATCCATCGGATCGATGCCTGCGTCGACGAAGGGCTTGCGCAGCTCCGCTTCCGAATCGGTCAGCGGCAAGGCGGTCGACGCGCCCACGATCGCATCGCCGTCCTTGGCGATCACGATCGTGGCGCGCGGCAGCTTGATGTATTTCGCGAGGTATTTGCGCTCGTAGTCGAGCGAGCCTTCGTAGAGATAAGGCCAGTCGCGGAACACGGTGACGCGCAACCGTGCCAGATCCGGCACCACGCTTTCGACCGCAGCCCCGGACAGGACTTGGAAAGCGAGGCTCATTTAACCTGCGCCAGCCAGTCCTTGAGATTGTAGTGGTTCGACACGCGCGCGATCTTGCCGCCCTTCACGTCGAAGAAGGCGCCCACGCGCAACGTGTAGCGCTGGCCGCTGGCCGGCGGAAAATTGCCGTCGGTCTTGAGATATTCGCCGTCGAGCTCGAATTCGGCGGCGGCCCGCGCACCACCGGCGGCGACCATGACGACCAATTCGCGCACCTTCTCGCGATAACTCGTATCCATATGCGCCATGAATTTCTTGAACGCGTCGCGCCCGGTTTCGCGCCCGCCTTGGCTGATATCGTGCGCCACGTCATCGGTCAGCAACGCCAGCATGCCGTTCCAATCATGCGCGTTGAACGCGGCGTAATAGTCGCGGATCAGTTTCTCGGTCGTCTGTTCCATCGTCATGCCCACGGCGCCTTCCCGGATGCCCACATTTCGTTAAGCAGAGTCATATCGCGATACGTGTCCATACATTGCCAGAACCCGCCATGGCGATGCACGGCGAGTTGATTGTCGGCGGCGAGCTTGGGCAACACATCGACTTCCAAACTGCGCGCGCCGTCCGACGGCGATATGGAAGCGAGTGCGGCTTTGCGCAAGACCATGAAGCCGCCATTGATCCAGCCTTCGGCGATTTGCGGCTTTTCGCGGAAGGTGCGCACCTCGTGGCCTTCGATGTCGATTTCGCCGAAGCGCGACGGCGGATGCACGGCCGTGACGGTGCCGAGCTTGCCCGAGCGCGTATGCGTGTCGAGCAGCGATGCGATGTCGATATCGGCGACACCGTCGCCATAGGTCGCAAAGAACGTGTCGCCGCGCACGTGTTTGAGGGCCCGCGCGATGCGGCTGCCGGTCAGCGCGTCGGCCCCCGTCTCGACCAGCGTGACGGTGAAATCGAGCGGGGCCACATCGCCCAGAACGCGTACCGCGCTGGTCGACAGATCGATTTCCAGATCGGCGTTGTGCAGCCGGTAATTCACGAAATAATCGCGGATCACGTTGCCCTTGTAGCCCAGGCACACGATGAAGCGCTTCACCCCGAAGCGGCGATAAAGCCGCATAATATGGACGAGGATCGGCAACCCGCCGATTTCGATCATCGGCTTGGGGCGGATATCGGTTTCCTCGCGCAGCCGCGTGCCCATGCCGCCCGCGAGGATGACGGCTTCCATATCGGCAATGGCCATTTTTCGCGTCTCCCGAATCGAAGGCCAGGATTCTAGCCTCTGTTGACTTCCGCGCCCATCCTGCCGACAAGAAGCGGTCATTTCCGGAGTGCGCCATGCAGTTCTACCGTCACGGCCTGTCCTCGGCCGACGCCAAGGGGATCGCGGAAGTTCTCGACACGCCGTTCCTGACCTCGGGCGGCGTGGGCAAAAAGGTCGAAGCGCAGCTTTGCGAATTCTTCGGTCAGACCCATGCGCTGTTGGTCAATTCCTGGACCAACGGGGCACTGGCCGCGATCCTCGCCATGGATATCGGGCCGGGCGACGAGGTGATCGTGCCCGCGCAAACGTTTATCGCCACGGCGAACATGGTCGAGCTGGTCGGCGCGAAGCCCGTGTTCGTCGATGTCGATCCCGAAACGCTGCTGATGACCCCGGAATTGACCGCGAAGGCCGTCACCAAGAACACCAAGCTCGTCATCCCCGTCCATATGTACGGGCAGATGTGCGACATGAAGGGGCTGCGCGCCGCGTTGCCGAAGAGCGTGCGTATCCTCGAAGATTGCGCGCATTGCTTCGAGGGCACGCGCGACGGCGAACCGCCGGGCAAGCATTCCGATCTCGCGATCTATTCCTTCTACGCGACCAAGAACGTCACCTGCGGCGAAGGCGGGGCGATCGTCACCAGCGACGAAGATCTGTTCGGCAAATTGCAGCAGACGCGCCTGCACGGGATGAGCGCCATCGCCGCCGATCGTTTCAAATCGGGCCAGTACCGGCATTGGGACATGGCGCGCTTGGGCGTGAAGGCGAATCTGCCCGATCTGCTGGCGGCGCTACTGCCCAACCAAATCGCGACGATCCGCGAGCGTTTGCCGGCGCGCACGGCGTTGTCGGATCGCTATCGCGATGCCTTCGCCAATCTGCCGATCCGCTTGGCGAAGCTCGACAAGGGCAGCGTGTCGGCCGAGCATTTGTTCCCGATCCATGTGAAGCCGGCGCAACGCGACGCGGCGATTGCGGCGCTGAACGAAGCGGGCGTGCCGGTGACGGTGAATTATCGCTCTGTCCCGACACTCACCTACTATCGTGAGAAATACGGGTTCACGCCCGCATCCTTCCCCGTCTCCTACGAATGGGGCGAAGGCGAGATCACGCTGCCGCTGTGGCCGGGCATGCCCGATGCGGACATCGAACAGGTGATCGCGACGGTGAAGGACAAGGTCGTGAAGCTCGTTCGCTAGTTACGCCAGCACTTCGGCAAGTTCGATCGGATTGCCGAACGGATCGGCGAAAAAGGCGAGCTTGCGGCTGATCGCGGGCAGCACGAACGGCTCCGTCACGATCGTCACGCCGCGCGCACGCAACTGCGCCACCGTCGCATCGACACTCGCGACGTTCAGGCAGAAATGGTGATAGCCGGCGTATTTGAGGCTATCGGCCAGATCGGTATAGGGCCGGACCTCGACCGGTTTGGGATCGCCCCCGCCGAGCACTTCGATATAGAACCCGTCATCGCCGGGGGGTGCGAGATAGGCCAGCAACTCGTCGGCATAGGGCCATTCCGCGACCACACGGAAATCGAGCTTGCCGACGTAGAAATCCTTCGCGACACCCAGATCGGGCGTACGGATCGCGACGTGGTGCCCACGCATATCGGCGAAGGGCGAGGTCGTGTTCTTCGGCGGGAGGACGAAATCGGCCATTTCCAGTTTCCTTTTCGATCTGCGGCGGGGTTGCCGTGACCGAAAACTCGCGCTTTTCGACTTCGCCGTTTAGACCGATAATACAAATCATATTCATGAATATGGTTCAGCAATGCACGCCACCGAACTCGCCGAGCTTGCGGCCTTCGAAGCCGTCGCCCGCCATCGCAGCTTCCGCAAGGCAAGCGAGGAACGCGGCGTGACGGCATCGGCCGTCAGCCACGCGGTCACGGCGCTGGAAGCGCGAATTGGCATCCGCTTGTTGAACCGGACGACGCGCAGCGTGGCGCCGACGGATGCAGGTGCCATGCTGCTCGCCCGCCTACAACCCGCCTTCGGCGAAATCGGTGGTGCGCTCGACGCGCTTAACCGCTTCCGCGACACGCCCTTCGGCAAAGTGCGGATCAACGTGCCCAATTCGATCGCGCCGTTCGTGATCGGGCCGGTTATGGCGCCACTGCTCGCCGCCAATCCCAATCTTCAGCTTGAGATCGTCGCGACCGATCGCCTCGTCGATATCGTCGAGGAGGGGTTCGATGCCGGCATCCGCATGGACGAAAGCCTGCGCGACGGCATGACCGCCGTGCGCATCAAACCGCAACTACGTTTCACGGTCGTCGGCGCGCCCGCCTATTTCGCGCGGCACGGCGTGCCGTCGTCGCCCGACGCGCTCAAGAACCATGTTTGCATCCGCAATCTCTATCCCAACGGCACGCCCTATCCGTGGGAGTTGGGCAAAGGCAAACGATCCGTCGCCTTCCAGCCGACGGGTCCGCTCGCACTCGACGATCACGAATTGATGGTCGCCGCTGCTGCGGGCGCCGGCGCAGTCGCAGCGAGTTCTTCCAATGCGACGACGACGAATTTGACGGTGTCTGCGTTTGACGAGCGTGTCGGTCGCATGCGATCGGCGCTGTTCGATGCTGTGAGCGACGCGCGTGGCTTCACTGCGCTCGTGTTTCAAATTCTGTGGGCGCTGGCGTGTGCGCAGAAGCGCTACTCGTTTGTACACAACGACCTGCACATGAAGAATGTGCTGCTGTGCGTGCCGGACCACTCGGAGACGTGCCAGGCCTACCTGGACGACAGCAATCAGTGCTGGTTCACCGACCGCGTCATGGTGAAGATCGCCGACTTTGGACTGTCGCGCATCACGCTCGCCAGCAAGAACGAGGTGCTGTACAACACGAACAACTCGTACTCGGAGCTCTTTGACGCGGCG
>JAIUNH010000067.1 GCA_020161965.1 Pseudomonadota bacterium | reverse complement strand
TGATCAGGCACGCGCGTGGGCGCAGGCTCGAATCAACTTAGCCGAGGAAGGGAGGGGCGAGGCAGCGGAAGGCCGGACCAAGGCACACTTCGGGCGTGAAGGCCCAATCGCGGGTCCAGCTCTGGCGGAAGAAGGCGGCTTCCGGCTGTCCTTCGGTCGCGTCCAGCGCGAGCGAAAGCGGAGCCAGCAAGTAAAGGGTGTGGAACTGCGGCGCGATGACTGTGGGAGCGTCGGCCCCAGCCAGCATCGTTTTTAGGGTCGAGCAGGTCGCAGTCGGTGCCGGCGCGGGTGCGTCATGCTCACCGTGGGTCGGCTTGGCTGCGGCGGAGCCGTGGCAGGAAGGCTGGGCGTCACTGTTGCCGTGCCCACCGCCAAAGTGACAGTGGATGAAGCACAACGTCTGCGCCGCGACAAAAACCAAAAGCGCGAACCCCGCCAACAAGCGGAGCCACGGACTCAAGGTTCTTTGACGCCAATGCATAAGACGACTTTAATCAAATTTCCCCCGACAACCGCAACACGAGGTATTCGGGCACAAGAGGGACTACGCCGCCCGACGCCGAACCCCTCAAAGTTCTTAAAAAATTTTCGGGCGGCATTGGAAATGGGAGTTTCACGCCGTCTCCAGCAGTCCGCTTAAGCCGGCACGCAGTTGCTGCCGGGCGCGGTAAATCCGCGTCTCCACAGCCTTCGCCGAGCAGCCAAGGATAGCGCCGATCTCCGCGTGCGAGCGTTCCTCGTATTCAGCGAGAATGAGCGGCTGGCGCAGTTCATCCGGCAGCGCGGCCACAGCCACGCGCACCGCCTTGGCCCGTTCTTCCACTTGGACAAGTTCATTGGGCAACGGGCCGCTGCCTGGCAAGGAGTCGCGGAAATTGTTGCCGGTCGCGTCGTTATCCGCGTCGAGTGAGACCTGCGGATGACGCGAGCGCCAGCGGTAGCGGTCCTTCACCAGATTCGCCGCGATGGCGTAGAGCCAGGTTGAAAATTTTTGGTCGAAATCGAACCGGGCACGGTGCTGGTAAACTTTGACGAACGTCTCCTGGGCGGCGTCCGCCGCATCGTCGTCGTTTTGCAGGCAGCGGACGAGGTAGTGAACCAATTTTCCGGCGTGGCGCTCCATCAAGTCGTTCAAGGCCGCCTCGTGCCCTTGCGCGAGGCGTCGCATGTCCTGCACGTCCAGTTCGTCCGTGGTGGGCGTGTTCATGCAGGAGCTATGGATGGCGGGCGGGAGTCGTCGTCTCGGTGTGGTTTTCGTCGCCGTGGTTCATCGCCTGTTCGCGCAGGCAGGTGTTATCGTTCGCCCACGCAAGGTAACGTTTCCCTTGCTCCGGCGGCATAGTGCGGCTGACTTCGAAGAAATGCTTGAGCATTTCCGACTGGCAGGTGGCCCGTATCTGAGCGCGTTCGCCCAACAGCTTCTCAATCTCCGGCGTGACTTGCGTGCCGTCCGGCCCGGCGAGGGACAGGCCCAGCGGCGCGCTGTACTTGGTGCCGAAGAAGAAGATGTGGCCGACCTCGATGCCGCGGCCCTCGCGGCGGCGCGCCTCGGGCACCGCGGCCCAGGCCGCGGTGTCGTGCATCTCATCGGTCGCGGCGTAGTTGGTGGTCACGCGTCCGAAGAAGGCCTTCAGCCCTTCCACGTCGTCATTGTCCACATCGGCGCCGGCCCAGTCCGTGGTCTCATAGGCCGCGTCGTAGAAGACGCCGCTCTCGCCGGTTTCGGCGAGGATGATGAATTCGTGCGACAGGTCGCCGCCGATCGGGCCGGTGTCGGCGCGCATCGGCACCGCCGTCAGGCCCATGCGCTGGAAGGTGCGCAGATAGGCGAGGAACATCTGCCGGTAGGAATGCTCCCCGCCTTCCTTGTCCAGGTCGAAGGAATAGGCGTCCTTCATCAGGAATTCGCGGCCGCGCATCACGCCGAAGCGCGGGCGCACCTCGTCGCGGAACTTCCACTGGATGTGGTAGAGGTTGCGCGGCAGGTCGCGATAGGACTTCGCGAATTGCTTGAAGATGTCGGTGACCATTTCCTCATTGGTCGGGCCGAACAGCATCTCCCGCTCATGGCGGTCGCGGATGCGCAGCATCTCCTTGCCGTAGTCGTCGTAGCGGCCGGATTCGCGCCAGAGATCGGCCGACTGGATGGTCGGCATCAGGATCTCCTGGGCCCCTGCCCGGTCCTGTTCTTCCCGCACGATCTGCTCGACGTTGCGCAGGACGCGCAGCCCCGCCGGCAGCCAGGCATAGATGCCGGCTGAAGTCTGGCGGATCAGCCCCGCCCGCAGCATCAGGCGGTGGGACGCGATCTGCGCATCGGCAGGCGTTTCTTTCAGCGTGGGCAGGAAAGCGCGGGAGAGGCGCACGGGCGGTCCTTTGCGGCAGTCGTCGGCGGGGAACCTAATGGCCGACGGGCCGCGCCGGAAGTGCCCCGGCCCGCGATCAGGCGCGGCGCCGCGGCAGATCGTGACGCACCGCAAGATTGCTGCAAACGCGAAGAGTCCTGCGACAGAAAAATGCGCCAAAAGAGTGCCAAGACATGCTTTATGCTTGCGAAGCGACGCGCCGGCACCCTAGAAAAAGAAAGGGCCGCGCCCCGAAGGTCGCGGCCCAAGTTTAGGGAGGAAACGCCAGTCACACGGCAGGAAGAGAACCAATCTCTTCCTGAAAATAAGAATGGCCACACACGGCCCTGGCGACAACGAAAAATACCGCAGCGCAGGATGAAAAAAGCGGCGTTGAACCGCGTCCTGCGTAAAAGCGGAGCATCCCAACTGGCGTCATGCCGCTTTTCCGATCACGGCCCCGGCAATGCAAGAGGCCCCGCGCGGAAGGAGAGCCAGTCGCTCTCGACCAGCGCCCAGATCCCGAACCAGATGACCGCTGAAACCAAAGTGGTCGCGATCACCTTACGCAGGAGATTCGCTGCGACGGGCGTCCCGCGCCAGCCACCTGCGGCAAGGTCGCCCTCCGCATCGGGTCGCGTGCCGATGGGCAGCATGGCGAAGAGCACGGTCCACCAAACCAGCAGGTAGACGACGAAACCGGTGAAAACTGTCATGCTGCCCTAGGTGGAGCGTTTTCCGTCCGCGCGCCAGTGGGGCCTCGCCCCCGGGGGCGCGCCGGCGATCCGGAAGGAGGAACACCTGATGTCCCGTGTGACCCGGTCCATCGCGTCATCGCGCATTCTTCTGCTGCTCGGCGGCGTCGCCTTCGCGACCCTGCCGTCGCTTCTGCCTGTGCTTGACGGCCCTGCCCATGCCGCCGGAGGCGGTGGTGGTGGTGGCGGAGGCGGCGGCGGAGGCGGCGGCGGCGGCGGGGGTGGCGGCGGAGGCGGCGGCGGCGCTTCGGCGGCGGGTGCGGCAGGCGGCGCTTTCCCCGCATCGCCGTCTTCGGAAATGATACGGCGGATGGAGGCGAGGATTTCCTCCATCGACGGTTCTTGTTGGTTCTTCGGATCCGTCATCTTCGTCCGGGTTCCAGTCGCCTGTTCAAACCGCCAGTGCGGTTCGAACGCCGAGGGTTCGAAACCGCCCTAAATTGCCATGGCGGAACGGTAAACGCGTGCGAATCGCCGCTAAGCCGTTCCGCGACCAAAGATTAAGCGACAGAACAGCCCGACGCCAGAGATAAACCCCGCCCCTTCGGGCGGGGTTACGGCGTTATTTCTTGGCCGTTTCGCCGGGTATGTCGTTACCCGACCAGCGGTCACGCGTCGCGGACAAATTGGCAGCCGGATCGTAGATTTCGACCGGCAGACCCAATTCGCGGGCCTGGAGCTTGCCCACCGCCGACAGCAGCTGGAACGACGCCAGCACTTCGTCGCGCTGGGCCTGAACCAAGCTCACGCGGCTATTCAGCAATTCCTGCTCGGCGTTCAGCACGTCGAGCACGGTGCGCGAGCCCACGCGCGCTTCCTGTTCCACACCTTCCAGCGCGATTTCGTTGGCGCGGATCTGGGCGGTGAACGACCCGATCTGGGCGCGGGCGGTCGAAAGCTGCTGCCACGCGGTCGTCGCGTCGTTGATCGCCTGGCGAAGCGCGACGTCGACTTGGGTGCGGCGCTGACCTTGCGTCTGCTTGGCGCCGCGCACGCGCGCGTCGGTCGCACCCTGTTGATAGATCGGCACCGAGAAGGTCAGCAGCACGTCCACCGTGTCGCGGACCGTGCCGCGCGTCTGGGTTTCCTTGCCGCGGATCGCGTCGGCCTGCAAAGCGACGGTCGGCAGCTGTTCGCCTTCGACCAGTGCCACGTCCTGACCGGCGGATTCATGCGCATAGCGCGCCTGGATGATGTTCGGGTTCTGCGCCTGGGCCCAAGCGCGCGCTTCCTCGGCGCTGCCGGGAAGCCCCCGCGGCACCGGCGGCACGCTGACGCGGCCGGATTCCATCCCCGTCGTGCGCAGGAAGGTCCCGCGCGCGGTGTTGACGTCGCCTTCCGACTTGGTGCGGCTGGCTTGCGACTGCGACAGGCGCGCCTCGGCTTGGCTCACGTCGGTGCGGGTGATTTCGCCGACCTGGAAACGGTCGCGCGCGGCGTCGAGCTGACGCTGCAGCACCTGCACGTTGTTGATGTTGAGGTCCAGCACCGCGAGGGCCTGGGCGAGGTTGATATAGGACGTGGCGCTATCGAGCAGCACGCGCTGTTCGACGGCCCCGAGCTGCGCCCTGCCCGCCTGCACGTTGGCTTCGGCGCGCGCGAGTTCGGCCGTCGAACGGCCGCCGCGATAAATCGGCTGGGTGAGCGTCAGCGTCGCCTGCAAGGGCGTGCGATCCCGCTCGTTCTCCGTCGTCTGCTGGTCGCGCGAACCGTTGGCGCCGTAGACCGTGGTCGTGGTCGAGTTGAAGTCGCGCGCCTTGCCGGTATTGCCCGACAGCGTGACCGACGGGCGCCATTGCGACAGCGCCTGCGGCACGGTTTCGTCGGTCGCGCGCAACGCGGCGCGCTGGGCGAGGATTTCGGGGTTGGTGCGGTAGGCGTTGGCGAGCGCCTCGTCGATCGTTTGGGCGCCGGCCATCGGCGCCAGCGCCAACATGGCCGCCAAGGCCACGCCCGCTCCCACCAGTGCGGAATGCGCCTTCAATGCCATCCGTCGCGTCGCCATCGAATAACCCTCTTCCAAATCAGTAGCGCGCCATGTCCGGATCGACCTGCGCGGCCCATTGATCGACTCCGCCCGCCAAGTTGATCGCCCGATCGATCCCTTGCTGACGCAGCCAAGAAACTACGCGTGCGGACCGCCCGCCGTGATGACACGTCACCACCAAGGGTCCGTCCTTCGGCAAACGATCCAGCGAATCGGGAATCGTTCCCATCGGAATGTGTAAACTACCCGCGATTCGGCAAATTTCGTACTCCGAAGCTTCGCGGACATCGACGATCGTGGGTTTTTTGCCCGCGTCGAGCCAGCTTTTCAGCTCGGCCACGCCGATTTCGAACGGATACGTTTCGTCGCTCACAACAACTCCGTTCAGAACACGAAGCCGGGCTGCTTCTCGAAGCCCGGCAGTACCGGCGTCGCGGCATCGAACATCGTGATGCTCGTCACGTCGCCCGCGAATTTGCGCCACAACGTGGCGCGGCCGGGTTCGCCCGGCGCGGTCAGCACGCCCGCGATCCGCCCGCCTTCGGCCAAGCGGCGCGTGTAGCTATCGAGCAATTCGCCGATGGCGCCGGCGAACAGCACCGCGTCGACGGGCGAATCGTCGGCGTCGGACGCAAGCGTCACGCCCATATCCTTCAAGACCGTGGCCGCATAGCCGCTGAAGTCGCCGACGACCAGCACGCGCTGGCCCGGTTCGAGCGCGAGTGCTTGCACCAACCGCGCGAACACCATCGGCTCCATCAGATATTTGCCGCCGCCCAGCGTCAGATCTTCATCGACATAGGCGACGCCGGCGAGCTTGGCCGGCACGAATTTTTCGCGCGGGACCGAGGACATCGCCGCGATCAAGCGCTCGTCGATCACCTTGTTGGTGCGCAACTGGCCTTCCACCATATTGCGGCGGCGTTCGGCGAAATCCATGTCTTCGGGCTCCCTTGGGTCGAGCGGTCGGGGTCGGCGACTTATATATGGTGCGTCGCCACAAGGGACAACTGAAAGCGCGTAAGTGCCGGTAACGGCTGGGGTCCCGACCGGACTTGGGCGGCGATATTGACCCCGGGCAGCAGCTTGCCTATACGTGGCGCCCCACGTGTGCGGCCGAGTAGCAAAGTGGTAATGCATCGGATTGCAAATCCGATATACGGCGGTTCGATTCCGCCCTCGGCCTCCACACGGGTTCCGTCCAGGGTTCTTTTCCCTGGCGACGCGCCGGGGCTTCGGTTATAAGCCCGGCCCGTCGTTGCCGTTCCCCGGTAGCTCAGCGGTAGAGCAATCGACTGTTAATCGATTGGTCGCAAGTTCGAATCTTGCCCGGGGAGCCAACGTTTTTGTGCACGACGAGGCGAAACTGTCTGCCAGTTGCGATTTTTCTCCACGTGACCCTGTTCTTCGCTCCAGGCGGCGTCGCCAGCGTCGAAGTGTGAATTTGAGCGTAGGGTAGCAGCAGGCACGTTCGCTTGCTGGTTGCCGCTGACAGATTCCAAATTCGGATGAAAGATTGATCTTCCGATGGCTCAGTTGCACCTGCACAAACTCAATTTAAGGGCATAGCTTCCTCCAGCGAGTGGATTGAGGCAAACTTAGTGCCAATGAGTGAAGAGTTTTCAAAAGATGTTATGTGGCTTGCGCAGAGGCACGGACAGGACTGGATCGACGAAGAGATCCTTGCTGTCGTCGAATGGCTAACCTCGCTCGTGCCGACTGCCGAGTGGTCCCGACGTGCCGCAGAAGCGGCCGCACGATACCAAGCCGCTAGGGCGGAGTGGGCTCAGGAGCGAAGGGTGCCGCTCTTCGACGTTGCCGACCAGATCGCTTGGTATGTTTTACAGGCTCGATGCTACGGCGATCCGAATCTCCGGCCAGATTTTTTTGAGCCGGAAGGATACCGGATCGCTCCAATTTTTAAACGTATCGGCCAGATGCTTCCAGATTTGAAGGCGATTGCAGGCGCTGAGGAACGGGCTGCGCGCCTGATGACACATGGCAAGAGCCAGCCAGACGACGGAATCTATGAACTCCTCGTCGCCGGAACATACAAACGGCGCGGCTGGGAGAAAGTCGAGTTTGTTCCGGAGACCACTGTCACGAAGCAACCGGACCTCTTTGTTCATCGAGGACGCTCCCATTGGGCTGTCGAGTGCAAACGCGCTGGACGTTCCGGGTATTCCAAAGATGAGCGCAATGCGGGGGAAAGGATGGCAACGCAGGCACACGAGCGCGCCCGCGTGCGGCGGCGGCCCATCGTCGTGATGGTTCGCTTTACGACTGAATTAATAAATCTGCCCGAAGACTACCTCGCCCATAAAGTAGACCGCTTTGCCGACGGAAATCGAGCTTACGAATGGTCCGACGACGGGTCCCAAGGGATGGTCGGCGATGCCGACCTGCGCGCCCTGCACCAGGTTCTTCAACACGACGACATCTATTTCGGCTCAAGCCGCATGTTTCAACTTATAGTCGGTGAATATGAGCCCTCGCTCGATTTCACTATTTCGGGAGATTGGGTCCCTGCCGAGGGTCGCCCCTTCCATGCGACATCAATCGGCCATGTAAGCCTAGTCGCTTGGCGAAGCCAGTCAGAAGAAGCGACGCGCCGCAAAGCGCAGCATTTCCGTAGCGTCGTTGGACGAGCGTCGAGCCAACTCCCCGGTGATCGGCCTGGTGTTGTGCACGTCGGCTATGAAGCTGTGGGCGGAAACTCAGTCGATGGCCGCCGACACATGCTGAATCGTGAGCAGATGCGGACGTTCGACGCGAAGGAAAGTCGGCTTCGGTGGGTCTACGGAAACTACTTTATGCCAGAGCACGTCACCGACCGTAACGAGAGCGCGGCGGTCAGCGAAACAACCGCTTTGTATCGCGTGGGCCGGCCTACTACGTCGGAGCCTTTGCCCGGCCATATGCTCTTTCTCGATGAAGATGGCCAGCCAGGGGCGCATTTCCGCAGCTAGCAGAGCCCGCAAAAGGAGTCACTTCCGTTGCGCTTCTGTGGTCGCCGATAATTGCGAGTGGATATAGACCTAACGCACAACCAAGTACCGCCTTGCGGCGTCGATCTGTAGGTCGAGCGAGATCATGCAGCCTCACGATTCGCAGTACAATAAACTCTATAGAGAACCTTCTCATCGGCGCGTCGGAATGCCGTCCCGCGATATGGCGAACAGGCCCGACGGTTAGGTTAACTCGTCATAATACCGTACTTGGCTTTCGTGATAGCCAGGATGGCGTCATTGGGTAATTCGCCCACGATCAACGATCGCCCTTCGCAACGAAGGTCGGATTCTGCCGGCGAATTTGCCGAACGGACTGGTCTGCGAGAGGATTGCGTTGCCGGTATGTCGCGCGAAGACACTATGAAACGCCTCTTTTCGATTCACACGCATTTTGACTTTTGCATATTTCGTCAAGGCGTGGGCGGTTTGGAATAGACTCGGGCGAGAACCCGTTGCCCCTACAATGAACAATCTGCGCCCCCTTCTCGCTTTGGCCGGTCTGCTGGCGTTGTCCGCCTGCGGGCCGCCGATGCGTTGGGAACATCCCGCCTTGTCCGACGCGCAAGCCCAGGCCGAGGCGAGCGATTGCCGCCAGCAAGCTTGGAGCGAGGCGCAGTCGCGCGCTTTCTACAACCGCTTCGCCTACGGCCCCACCTATGTGCGCGGTCGCGACGGGCGGCTTTACATGGCCGACCCGTGGATGCGTCCCGGCTTCAACGATACTTGGTTCGAAGAACAGCGCCTGCGCGACTTCTGTCTGCGCAATAAAGGCTTCCGTCTGGTGCCGGGCGAATAACCAGCCTGGATTGCGCAAGGACGCTCCCTCGTCTATACGCATCGCCCCTTTCGATCGGCGGCGCCATGCAGTCCCAGACCTCGCTCAAACTTCTGCCGCTGTTCACGATCACGGCGGCCGGCATGCTGACGGTCGATCTGTATCTGCCCGCCGTGCCCACGCTGCCCGCCGATCTCGGCGGCACGATCGTCCAGGCGCAGGCAACCCTTGCAGTGTTCTTCGCCGCGTTGGCGGCCTCGCAGATCGTGTGGGGATCGGCGGCGGACAAGTTCGGCGTCAAGCCCGTGCTGATCGTCGCGATCACGCTGCAGGTCGCGGCGGGGTTCGTGTGCGCAATCGCACCGAGCGTGGAAACGCTGATCGTCGCACGCGGCGTGCAAGGTTTTGGTGTGGGGGCCGCCGCCGCCGTGGTACCCGCCTTGATCCGCCGCAATCTCGACGAAGCCGCGTCGGTGCGCGCGATGTCGCTGCTCGCCACCGGCGAAAGCATGATCCCGGCGATCGCGCCCATCTTGGGCGCGCTGCTGCTGCTGGTCACCGATTGGCGCGCGAGCTTCTGGATCGTGGCGTTACTGACCATCGCCGCGACGCCCTTTGCCTTACGTGCCATTCCCCCCGCGCCGCCGGTGTCGCGCGAAACGCGCAAGGCGGCGGGCGGTTATGGCGCGCTGCTGCGCGACCGTGTCTATTTCGGTTACGCACTGGGACATGGATTGTGCTTCGGCGCGTTGCTGGTATTCGTCGCCAGCGCGCCGCAGATCATCGAACTCTGGCTCGGCGGCAGCCCGCGCGATTTCGCGATCCTGCAATGCTGCGGCGTGCTCGCCTTCAGCGTCGCAGCGTCGCAAAACGGGCGACTGACCAAGCGCTTCTCGCTCGACGCGATGATCACTTCCGGTGTCGCGATTCAAATCGTCGCGACGATCGCATTGCTGGCGCTGGCCTGGGCCGATTTCAAATCCTTCGTGGCGCTGGGCATCGTCTGGGCCGCGTTTTGCGGCGCGCTGGGTTTGCGCGGACCGGCGACAATGGCGCGTGCATTATCGGTCGACACCGCGATCGTCGGCCGCGCCTCGGGCTTGTTGATGTTCATGGGGTTGGGCCTGTCGTCGGCCGGCACCCAAGCCGTGGCGCCGTTCCTCGAACAAGGCCTGATGCCGGTCGCACTTACGGCCCTCGCCTTCACGTTGGCGAGTGCCGCCCTGGTGCTGGGCGCCACGCGCGCGCGTTAGAACCGATACGAGATCGACAGCGCGCCAAAGCGGTCGGGCTTGTTCTGATCTTCGAATTCGCGCGTGCGCATCACATAGGTGAACGTGCCGCGAATGCGCTCGACCACCACCGCGAAGCCCATTTGCAGATCGCCGACCAGCGGACGGCGATTGACCGAATGGCTGCGTGCGAACGTGTTGCCGTCGAGCGTGACGTCGCGTGCCACTGCGCGGCCTTCGAAGCCGAAAAACGCGTAATAGGCGTAGCGATCGAGCGGCGGATCGATATGCAGCGATCCCGCGAGCCCCGGCCGGATGCGCGGCGGGCCGTAATCCACACCCAGATCGCGGCCGATGCGGAACGTGGCGCCGACGGCGCCGTAGGTGAATACGTTGCCGACCGATCCGCCGACATGCGGCGTCATATCGAGTTCGAACAGCGGGAAATCGGGCAACGGCGTGCGCATACGGCGCCATTTGCGCTCGTAGAACAGCGCGACACCCGGCTCGTTCTTCAACTGGTTGCCCCAGCCCATCGGCACGCGCGCGCCGATCAGCTTGTGATATTCCTTCTGCGTCTGCTCGGCATAGCTTTGCGGGCCGACGATGCCGAGTTGCAGTTCCAGCGTGTCGAGACGGCCGCGATTTTGCCCTTCGCCGAGATCCGAGGTCAGCGCCGCCGCAGCATAGGTCCAGCCCGAATAGGGCCGATCGTTGGTGACGAGGTCGCGGCGCGAAATATCCTCGGGCGTGTACATGTTCTGCCCGAAGCCGAGCCCTGCGCGCGTCTTGCCCGAAGAGTCGAACACCGGGATCCAGCCCGCGAGTTCGCGCAACGGTGCCCAGCGCAAGCCCGGCTCCGACATCCAGTTGAACCGGATACCGTTGGTGAAATTGCGGTCGGTCTGTTTGCCCTGGTTGAAGGAGTTGAACTTGTCGTTTTCGACCAGCAGCGAATAGGTGCCGCGCCAGCTCCACTCCGCCGCGTCCTGGGCGACGGCGGGTCCGGCGAGTACTGCAAAAATGACGGCAAGAAGGGGGCGACTCATGGGAATGCTCTTAACCGAACGGGGTCCGGAGGGCTAGTTTGTTGACCATGAAACTCGTGAAGATTTGTGGCGCGATTGCGGTTCCGATTGTGGCGGCCCTGGGGCTTTCCGCCTGCGCGCCGGAAGAACGTTGGACCCACCCCAGGCTTTCGCCCGAGGCCGCAACCGCCGCGCGCCAAGCTTGCGATATCCGCGCCGAATCGGCTTCGGGTCCGAACGAGCTTCCGCCCCGCCCCTGCGGCAGCGAGATCGACGCCAATGCGCGCGACCGCTGCGCGCGGGAGAACGACGCGGCCTATGCCCGCCTCGCCGCCCGTCTGCGCGCGCGCGAAACGGCCTTCGCCGCCTGCATGGGTGAAGCCGGGTTCCAACGGCAGTAAAGTCCGGTCATGTCCGATTCCACTCCTCTCTACGATCTCGCGATCATCGGCGGCGGCGTCAACGGTTGCGGCATCGCGCGCGACGCTTCGGGCCGCGGCCTGAAAGTGCTGCTCGCCGAGCAGAACGATCTTGCCTCCGCCACGTCGGCGTCGTCGTCGAAGCTGATCCACGGCGGCTTGCGCTATCTGGAGCATTACGAGTTCCGCCTGGTGCGCGAAGCCTTGGCCGAGCGCGACGTGCTGCTCGAAGCAGCACCGCATATCGTGTGGCCGATGCGCTTCGTGCTGCCGCATGACGCAAGCTTGCGTCCGGCATGGCTCATCCGGATGGGCCTGTTC